>QIJL01000420.1 GCA_003232435.1 Flavobacteriales bacterium
CGAGAATCATTCCGGGGCTGACCTTGATGGAAGGTTTTGATGAAGAAATACGAAGTGTAAAGGGCTTTAATGGATCGCCAAAGACTTTTGCGTTGGATATGGTACTGCTTCCCGAAACCGAACTCAAGCTTTGGGAAGAGCAAACTGCCTTTATCCAAAAAAACCTGACAGAAGAGAAAATCGATCAAGCTTTTGAGGAATTTCCGAAAGAAGTAAGAGATGAAAACCTTCCTGTAATAAAGAAAAAACTATTGGCTCGCAAAAACAATTTGCTCCAAACGGCAAGAGAATATTATGGCATTATCAATAAATTCTCGGTGGTCGTTGGAACGGATAAGGACGACCATTTTACGGTAACGGGCCTTCCCAACGGAAAAACGGAAGTCATTGGAAACCGTATAAAAAAGGGTAAAAAAGGCGAACAATTTTTCAATAAAACTTACGATCGTGACACCACCAAAGAGATTTGGATCTATGGGCTCGATGATGACGACCGTTTTGAGGTAAGCGGAATACGGTCGGCAAATAGCAAAATTAGAATCATCGGCGGCCATAACAACGACATTTATGACATTGTCGATAGCAAAGGGGTCTATGTATATGACCAAAAGGTCAAAAAAAATACGTTCGAAAACACCGAAGGCGCAAAAATCAGGTTGAGCAGCGATTATGAAACCAATACATATCAGCCTATCAAATTAAAAAGCAGTAGTAATACTTTTATTCCGTCAGTCGGCTCTAACCCTGATGACGGTTTTAAAATAGGATTTGCGAATACTTATATTTACAATGGGTTTTTACAGAACCCCTTTACGAGCCAACATACCGTGAACGCTGCCTTCTATTTTGCCACACAAGGTTTTGATGTCGGATACAAGGGAGAATTCGCACGGGTTATCGGCAAGGCGAATCTCGAACTTGCGGCGAAATTTACCAGCCCCAATTTCAGTATCAACTTTTTTGGCTTCGGAAATGAGACCGAGAATCTCGATGACGATCTCGATCTTGACTATAACCGCGTAAAAATGCAAACGATACGCCTATCGCCGTCTTTGGTCTGGAGAGGGGAGTTCGGGTCAAAGTTCAAAGCGGGAATTTCTTATGAATCTATCGAAGTGGAAGAAACAGAAGGTCGTTTTATCAATACCTTTTACATCGCCAATGGCGAGGACAACAAAAAAGATTTTTTGGGGGTCGAAGGGGAATATGAATATGCCAATACCGATAATGCGGCCTTCCCCACATTGGGTATGTCGACTTCGCTTTCTGTGGGGTATAAAACTGCGACAGGAGGCGACTCCCAGAGTTTTGGTTATATCGTTCCAAGCCTTTCGATCGATCACAAACTGATTCCGAATGGCAGACTCGTTTTGGCCACCAAATGGAAAGCCCATTTTAATCTCGGCGATGGATTCGAGTTTTACCAAGGAGCGAGTATCGGCGGTGTCGATGGCCTTCGCGGGTTCAGGAACCAACGTTTTACCGGAAAGAAATCGTACTATCAAAATACCGATATTCGATATAGTTTGAGAAAAATGAAAACAGGGTTGTTGCCTTTGGCAATGGGCCTTTATGGAGGGTTCGATTACGGAAGGGTTTGGATTGAGAATCAAGATTCCGACCAATGGCATACTTCATATGGCGGTGGTTTTTTCTTGAACACGGCCGATATAATGTCTTTGACCGTTGCGGTTTTTAATAGTGATGATGGCCCAAGATTTACTTTCGGATTGGGCTTCGGGTTTTAGGTTTGACTTGGATTTTTCGATAAGTCGGTATAGGGAACGACCGTTGTTCCATTGCTCCTTTTTTGGACGCCCCGCCCCGCATAGACCACCATGCCCCCTTGAGACCCCGACAACTGGTTCCAATACGTTATGCCCTTAAAATAATCTGATGTTATGGTCTGCCCCGCCTTGATCTCGATCGGAAAGAGCGAGGTGCCATCGTCAAGAAGTAGGTCCAGTTCGTTTCCGGATAAGCATTTCTTCGGATCATGGCGCAAAGGCATACAATTTCGGAATCTAATTCCGAAATTGCATATACTTTTTGTTCTTTTCTGGAATTTGGAACCTGCGGAGAGGGTTTCCTTTTTGGTCTCGTCCCGAAGCATCAGGGATCGAGATTGGGTCGATTCCTTTTTTAAGGTCAAAGGCTTGCCTCGTTCCATTTTCTGTGATGTTTGGACACGAATTTCACGAATTTTCACAAATTCTCTTTTGCACGAATTGGAATTTGGTGCTTGGAATTTGGGATTTTAATGCCTTTTACTCCTTGTCGGCCGCCATATCGGCATCGGTTGTCATTTTCAGATTGTCGATAACGAACTTCCCCAGATCACGACCTTGCTTGACGCCGACCTCTACCGCCACCCGATAATGGATGCCACCGTACATTCTGCTAATGGCCGCTTCATCGGCTGCCGCGTTAAATGAGGCAAAGCTTCTAACGGGGAGCCCATAAGCTACCTCGGTATCGTCGTCAAAAGCAAAATCATCTCCGAAAATATCCGTTAGGGCAGCTCCGGCAGCTCCGGAAGCCACACTATGGCCACTGGTATATTCCGGAAAAGGAGGGGTCTGCAATATCGGTTGCCAGCTTTCATCGATATGCTGATTGATCAAGGTCTCGGGGCGAATTAGATTACTGCGGTATTTCTCGTCCCAGCAACTGATAAAGGCATCTGCAAGGGCTATCGACGTTTTCGTGTAGGCGTATATCGTCTTGTCGAAATCACTTTCGGTCTTTCTGCTGGCGATCTTGGTTATGCCGATCCAATGCGCCCCGGGAGATATTTTTTTTGTGGCGAACATCAAATGCCCACGAGTAACGGAAACATACGGATTACAGTCCCAAAACTGGGCTATGGCAATTTCCTCCGAATCATCGCCCTTTTTGGCAATTTCCATGCTTATATCATATACTTCTTTCAGTTCTTTATAAAAATCGGAACCTTTCTCCATTGAAAATGTAGGTGGAGGAGCAGGTATAAACTGGTTTGCCGAATCGATGACGAACGGCCTGATCTTGCTCCAATGCGGTTCTATACTTTCCATATAGGCAGGTGGAGTCGGCTGCCATCTGGTGGGATCATCTACATCGACCGTAAATTTGGGCATGGTACGCGTTTGGTTGTAATTGTCTTTGTTCATCCACTCCCCGATATGGTCTGCAACTAGTAATCCGAATTCCTCGGAGGCCTTAAAAATGTTTTCATTTTTAGCTTCCCAATTGCCGTAAAGACTATCTCGCAGGGCTTCCATCCTTTTTTCGGAAAAAATAAGTCTTTTGCTAAGCTCCATATGGGCCACAAGAGCTGCCATTTGATAATTGATCGTTTTGGCATTGTCTGGTTTTGGAATGGAGGTCAGATCCGTAACCTGACCTTCCAAAGAAAGATATTCAGGATTGTTAAGTGCCACGATCTCATAGGCCGCAATATTCGGATAAGCAAAAATTCGGCTCGCTACGGGAGGCGAAAAAATGTCGTGGACCATGATTTCGGTAACCTTGTCCACCGAGGCATGCAGCTCTTCAGGAGAAACTGTAATGGATTCCTTGTTTTTTTTCTCGTTGCAAGAAAAAAACAAAATAATTGTCGTCAGTAAGATTGATTTCTTCATCATTTTTCAAAAAACATTTAGCCTTTCGTGGTCAAGGCCTGAGCTGTGCGCACTCAGATTAATTTCGCAAAATTACATTAATTTAAGCGGTTGCCAAACTATCAAAAAGTTAAAAGACCCGTTTCTAATAATCAGCGGTACCCTACTGTACTCGGTAATTTGGAAGGTTAATCAAAAGAATTCCCCGAGGCTTTGCCTCGGGTGTAGCATTCAGATAATCGATTTGTTCTAAAAACCAAGAACCAAAAACGAAAAAACAAGAAAAAAGGTCTAGTTTCTTGGCCTTTGCAGCGACCTGTGCTGAGCTTGTCGAAGTAAGCGGTCTTGATTCTGATACCTCGGTGCCCGCCCGTACCGAACGGCACGTTCGGGCGGGGCTCTGCCCCGAGGCAGTTCATTTTGATAGTATACCTAGAATAACCGGCGATTACATAAATTTTAATAAATAATCCGATATATTTAACACTGATAATCAAACCAGACTAAAAATGCTAGGAATCCTATCTTTTGTTGGCTTTACAGTACTTGTGGCCGTAATCGCCTACTTGGCAACCCGTTCGACCAATGAGAAATCTTCCGATGGATATTTTTTGGGCGGTAGAAGCCTTACTGCAGGTGTGATCGCTGGCTCATTATTGCTGACAAACCTATCCACCGAACAAATCGTTGGACTAAATGGAAGTGCCTATAAAGATGGACTATCCGTAATGGCCTGGGAAACCCTTGCAGCTATTGCAATGGTGGTCACAGCGGTTTTTCTTCTGCCCAGATATTTGAAGAGCGGTCTGACCACAATACCTCAATTTTTGGCGGATAGATTCGATGTGGCGACGAAGACGATTACCTCGGGTCTGTTCTTGACAGGTTATGTGGTCGTACTTCTTCCTGTTATTCTTTATTCTGGATCGGTGGCTATAAGTGGTATGTTCGATGTGCCCGAACTTTTAGACGTCTCTGATAAAACAGCCTTGGTCATATGTATTTGGGGAATAGGAATAATCGGTTCTATTTATGCCGTTTTCGGAGGATTGAAGGCTGTGGTAGTTTCCGATAGTATCAATGCCATCGGACTTATGATCGGAGGGATTTTGATTCCTGTTTTTGGATTAATGGCCATTGGCGATGGTAGCGTTTTTGACGGATTGGATACTTTGATGTCTACCAACCCCGAACGATTTGATTCGACCGGAAATCATGGGCAAGAAGTACCATTCAGTACCATTTTCACAGGTATGATGTTGGTGCAGTTGTTCTACTGGGGCACCAATCAACAAATAATTCAACGTGCATTAGGAGCCAAAAATTTGGCCGAGGGTCAAAAAGGATTGTTACTGGCGTCTTTTTTGAAAATTTTAGGCCCGTTGATACTAGTATTGCCGGGTATGATCGCATATCACTACTTTGAAGGCGGGCTTGCGTCGAGTGACCTTGCCTATCCTGAATTGGTTCGTGCGGTATTGCCAAAACCATTGATCGGCTTTTTTGCGGCTGTTCTTTTTGGGGCTATTTTGAGTTCGTTCAATAGCGTGCTCAACAGTTCGGTCACCTTGTTCGGAATAGATATTTATAAACAGCATATCAACCAGGAAGCCTCAGAAACTACCGTAGTGAAATACGGCAAGATCTTCGGAGTTTGTTTGGCATTAGGGGCTATGTTCATTGCCCCCATGATCGCCAATGCCGGCAGTCTTTTTAATTATTTACAGGAGATAAACGGGATATATAGTATTCCTATTTTGACGATTATCGTAGTGGGATACCTTACTAAAAGGGTACCTGCCATAGCGGCAAAAATCGGAATACTTTCTGGCTCGATTTTATATATAACAAGTCAGTTTATCATGAAGCCCAATTTAGTGAATAGCGCCTTGGATCAAGCGAAGGCCTCTGGCATTACTGATGAAGCAGCCTTGAAGTTGGTCGAGGCTGATGCTTATCCACATTTTTTACATGTGAACATGATCTTGTTTTTGCTCAACATCGGTATTATGTTGCTTATCGGTAAATTTTACCCCCGGGCAACGCCTTACGTACAGGAGTATACCAAACAGGTCTCCATTGAACCTTATAAATATGTAAAACAGGTAGGAATCGCCATCTCTGTGATCGTAATCGGAATATATATTTACTTTGCTAAATAGGATGTCATTCCGAAGCATGAGGAATCTCTATACGGATTTGAACAAGCCTACAATAGATTCCTCATGCTTCGGAATGACAAAAGTTATTTAAAAAGACCTTGTAGGTTTGAGCGGCAAAAGCCAAATCATGCTTTCTTCCCTTCGGATGGCTTAGTGTCTGTTCAGAAATAACCTGTACATTTCAGCTTGTTCTTTTGCTCGCCAACTTCGTTAAAAATACTCGCCATAGCGTTGCTATGTCTGCGTTTTTTGCCTTGTTGACAAACAAAATAACTTCGCTGATTCTGTACACTTTATTTATGAACAGACACTTAGACCTACAAGGAGATCCGCCGAATCTCTAACGAAGAAGACCTGTCAGGTTTTCAAAACCTGACAGGTCTAGGCTAAATATACTGATTGACAATATTCTCGAACAGTTCTTGCTTGCCACTTTGCAGTTCCAATTCCCCGTTATCCTTGGCGATTTCATAAAGGTCTTTGAAGTCGAGTTTTCCATCCTCAAAATCTTTTCCTTTTCCGGAGTCGAAGGAGCTGTATCGGTTTTTGCGAAGTTCGTCATATTGCGACGAAGAAATGATTTTATCCGCGACCAACAAGGCCCGTGCAAAAGTGTCCGCTCCGCCGATATGTGCGTGGAAAACATCGTCCATATCAGTAGAATTTCTTCGGATTTTGGCATCGAAATTGATTCCCCCACCTTGCAGGCCACCAGCTCTTAAGAAGACCAACATGGCTTCGGTAGCTTCGGTAATGTTATTGGGGAACTGGTCGGTGTCCCATCCGTTTTGGTAATCGCCGCGGTTGGCATCGATACTTCCTAGCATACCATGTGCAGCAGCGATTTCAAGCTCGTGCTGCATGGTATGGCCCGCCAAAGTGGCGTGGTTTACCTCAATGTTCAATTTAAAATCGTCTTGCAATCCATATTGATGCAGAAAGCCGACCACAGTGGCACAATCAAAATCGTACTGGTGCTTCATGGGCTCCATAGGTTTGGGCTCGATAAAGAAATTGCCTTTGAATCCTTGACTTCTGGCATAATCACGCGCCATCCCCAAAAATCGGCCCATATGGTCGAGTTCGCGCTTCATGTTGGTATTCAACAACGACATATAACCCTCACGACCTCCCCAGAACACATAGTTTTCGCCATCGAGTTCCATAGTAGCATCCAAGGTTAGTTTAATCTGTGCTCCCGCTCTTGCCAAAACATTAAAATCAGGATTGGTCGAAGCCCCGTTCATGTACCTTGGATTGGAGAAACAATTAGCGGTGCCCCATAATAATTTTACGCCTGATTCCGCTTTTTTTTCTTTGATATAATCAACGATTGTAGCCAATCTTTTTTCTGATTCGACAAAGGTGGAAGCCTCTCGGATCAAATCGAAATCGTGGAAACAGAAATAATCGAACCCCATTTTCGTGATGAACTCAAAAGCGGCATCGGCTTTTTCCTTGGCAGCTTCCACCGCATCTGTAGGCAAGTCCCACGGAAAATTTTGAGTCTCAGACCCGAACGGATCGGCACCTTGACCACAGAAAGTATGCCAGTACGCAATGGCAAACTTAAAATGCTCACTCATGGTCTTGCCCGCTACCATTTGATCCGGATTGTAATATTTGAATGCCAAAGGATTATCGGAATCCTTGCCTTCGAATTTAATTTCACCGATTCCTTTAAAATATTCTTTGTTTCCTATGAGTGCCATTTTTTATTTAGTTTATGAGCTTATGTCGTCATTGCGAGCTTTTTTGGCGTAGTCAAAAAAGCGTGGCAATCTGTTAAAGTCAGTTCAAGATTTAAACGTTTGTTCGCGTTCAACAGATCGCTTCGTACCTCGCGAAGACAACTTTGATTAATTTATTCATTTTTGAGTATAACTTCCAATTCCCTTTTCCATTTTTTATACGCCGTTTCGTATGCATCTTTATCTGAAGTGGGTTTAAATCCCATCACGTAATCATTGTCCATAATCTGTTTTCTGAAGGCATCAAAATCACCTTTGTGCAATTCACATGCCCGCGCTGCCCCGATGGCACCCGTGGTATTATAAATCTCTATTTCCTGCCCGATAAGTGTTGCAATAGTATTCGAAAAGATATCCGACCGGAAAAGATTGTCGTTTCCTGCTCTGATTACCTTCGGATCAATTCCATCCGATGTCATGATTTCCATTCCATAGACAAATGAGAAAGCAATTCCTTCAAGTGCCGCGCGACAAAGATGTGCTTTCGTATGATTGTTCAGATTGATATTCGACATTTGTGTGCCCAATGTCTTATTGTTCAACATTCGCTCTGCCCCATTTCCGAAAGGATGTATTGTGACACCATCCGACCCGATGGGAACAGAAGCGGCCAATTCATTCATTTCTTCATAAGAGGCAACATCCAAATTATTCAATAACCAGCGATATTGTATTCCCGCTCCGTTAATGCACAGCAATTTTCCAATCCGTGTTTGATTATTATTGTAATTGACATGTGCAAAATTGTTGACACGGGTACTTTCTTTGCTCGAAAGGCTATCGGTAACGGCATAAATTACGCCCGATGTGCCTCCGGTCGCTGCAACCTCCCCAGGGTTGAAAACGTTTAACGAAAGCGCATTGTTGGGCTGATCACCGGCACGATATAAAATTGGAGTACCTTCCGCCAACCCCGATTCTTCGGCACCTTGCCCGGAAACCATCCCCTGCACCGAAAAAGTATCCTTGACCTCTGGGGTCATATTCTTATCTACTCCATAGTGTTCTAAAAGCCAATCGGCGATGTCGTTCTTTTTGAAATCCCAAAAAATTCCTTCGGAGAGTCCAGAAATGGTCGAGCATATTGTATCGCTTAATTTATAGGCAATATAATCCCCTGGAAGCATGAATTTGTAAATCTGATCGTATATTTCCGGTTCGTTTATCTTGACCCATTTTAATTTGGAAGCGGTAAAGTTTGCCGGGGAATTCAAGAGTTGCTCGGCACATTTGTCATTGCCCAATTCGTCAAAAGCCTTTTGCCCTATCTCGACAGCCCTACTGTCGCACCAGATAATGGAATTTCTCAGCGGTTTTCCTTCTTTGTCGATAACTACAAGACCGTGCATTTGATACGAAATACCGATTCTGGTAATTTTCGAGGAGTCAATATTATTCTCTGAGATTAACCTTTTAGTTGCATTACAGATATGTATCCACCAACTATCAGGGTGTTGTTCGGCCCAACCGTTTTGAACGGCGATCATTTCCATCTCGATATTTGGTTCACCTACAACTGCAACCGACTTCCCCGAAGATGTCTCTACAAGAGCGGCCTTTATGGAAGAACTTCCGATATCATAACCAATGGAATACATAAATCAGGGTAGAAAATTTAGAAAGAGTAAGATATTGTTTTAGAGCCTTTGATACAAATGCCGATAGAAATTTTTAGTAGGGTTACCCATTTAGTTCTCAAAGTACAGGTTTTCGAGTTTATTTTTTGGAATGAAAAATTCAAATAATCCTATAAAACCACTTGGGGCCGGTTCAATTCGGACCACTCATTTGAGATAGGGCCGAACGGCCCTATTGTCTTTTTAAAGCTCCCCTCTTTTCCAAAGAGGGGTATCACGCCTTCGGCGTGACGGGGAGATTGAGTGTTTAATCCTTACTGTCCTGTTTTTTTCCCCATCTTGTTGGCACTTTTGACTTAATCCCTCCGTCTCCGCAAGCGGAGCCACCTCCCTTTGGAAAAGGGAGGAGCTTTTAATCTTTATGATTTTTCAGGGTTGACATTTGATCCCAAATCACTGGTTCAACACTGGCCGTCCACTATTTCAGTTCTGCGATTTAGATGGGTAGCCCTAATTATTAATACTACCCCTGCTACTCCTCCTTTGTGTTCGTAAGCGGCATGTAAATTTCTGCGACCCACTCTATTTCATTATTGCCCATGTTCGGATTGGAATGAAATACTTCGACCGGGTTTCCCGTGATTTCGATATTTTGTTTTTTGGCATCATTTAATAGAGCATACCACGCCCTGTCAGAGGTAATATAATTTCCATTATAAATTGCCTTAAGGGCCGAACCTCCTTTGAATTGCTTGTATTTGATAATTTTGTGTTCGGGCAAAGAATCAGTCTTTTTAATGGGATAACAAAAATTATAGGTAATGCTATCTTTTTTAATATCCCAATGGGTTATCTCAATGAAGGGTTGACCGTCGGTTTCAATGTTTGAACTAAGAACAAAACCATCTAAGTGGGGGTAGTTTTTCATCATTTCTGCCGCTTTTTCAATTTGAGAACTTTCCAAGGGAATATAAGCGCAAAATTTATCGGGGATACTATCTATTCCTTTAATACTAACCCTGAATTTTTCAAGGTGCTCTTTTAATTTTTCATGAAACTCCAAAACCGTTTTTTTAGACCGTTTCTCGAAATCGGTATCTGAGAAGGGCATTGAAAGCCTGTTCGCTAAGCTATGCTTGCTATCCTTGATGGAAACGTTCACTCTTGAAATGGAATCATCTAACTGTTCAATTTTCCAGTTATAGATAAATACCGAATCATTAAAAGTAATTACCTGTTCAAGATCGGTTAATTTGTCTTGACGGATTATTTGCGAATCTTCCAATGTTTTAGCCCAAAGTTTTATGGTCTGGTTGATCGTGCCAGGAGTTGCATTTGCTTTGAATGTAGCGAGATAGTCTTGTGGTTTGAGAAAGAAGTACCACAAAATCGCTCCCAGTAAAATGAGCACTATAACCCAAAAAGCTTTTCTGAACATAATTTTTACTTCTTGTCAGGGTCGAAGCGATATACTTGTGTGCTATCATTGTTGATAGTGACAAGCAAATATGAACGCTTGTTCAAATTGATGATATTTAGGTGTCGAACAGATTTTTGGGCAAAATCAAGTCCGATTTGATTTCCTAAAATGAATTCATTTTCACCTTTGATCAGTGCCCCAAGAAATGAACCGAATCTGCCGTGATAAGGTTTGACCCCAAAATAATTCCCGGCAGCTAAAACTTCTTCTTTTCCATCTTTGTCAAAATCATATTTGAGGAAAGCCATTATCGGGGCAATTTGTAATTTTTCCTCAAAAGGAACGAATGAGAATTTACCTGCATTATTCTTTAAATAACCAGAACGTAGTTCGTGGACTTCTAAAACAATACTTTCCTTCAGCACATCCTTTTCAAAAATACCTTCGATTGGTCGCCCAGCGAATTCACCATAAGTATTGAACTTTTTTCTCAAGCTGACAATTTGGGAAGAAAGGCCATCCAAACCCTCAACGGGGTAATATTCTCCATTCTTCTCAATCGCCGTTATTGTCTCGGTTTGCCCGTTTTTGTCAAAATCACCATAGTACAAACGCATGGGCTTATTGGGTGAAGATGTAAACTTAGAGTTGGTTCCCCAATTGCCCAAAACAAAATCTTCATCTCCATCTTGATCTATGTCAAAAGGTAAGATTCGTTGCCAAAGGCCATTTAATTTTTCACTAATCAATTCTATCTTCTTCAATTTTCCATTTTCGTTCTTGAAAAATTGCGGACTCATCCACTCTCCAACAACGACTAAGTCTGTTTGTCCATCTTGGTCGAAATCGTGCCAAACCGCATCGGTTACCATTCCAACCGAACGTAACTCTTTGTTATCTTGAATCGAGAAGTTGCCGTCATTGTTAAGTAGGATATATGAAGAGGGACTTTTCCCAAAATCATTGGTAATTACTTGATTGCCGACGAATAAATCCAAATCCCCATCACTATCAAAATCACTGGCTTTGACCACCGAAGCGTTTTCGTAATATTCCGGGAGCTTCCGTTTTTCAAAAACAGAATCGTTTTGTACATAATAAGTGTCTAATAGGGGTTTCAACTTATCAAAAAAATCTGCGCCACCAGTACCCAAGAATAAATCAGCTTTATCGTCTTGATTAAAATCCGCTATGACCGCTGACACTTCTTCGTTAATGGAATCATTGGCTATGGCCGCAATCTTTTTTTCTGAAAAGATGGAGTCATTACTTATATAGGTCCTTGAAGGAAAATATTTTGAACCTCCGAAGAATAAATCATTTTGACCGTCATTATTTAGATCGCCGATCGCTGTTGCAGGACCACGATCCGAGAATTGGTATGGAATCAATTTTTGTCGGTTGAAGTCAGTGTAATTATCTTCGCGATGGACAAAATCAATACCCAAGTTATCTTCGACCTTTTCAAAGAGGTTTTGTTTTTTAGGTTCAAGAGTTTTATAGTCAAAGGGCTTGGTGTTTATAGGCTTGATCTCAAGGGTCTGATTCGTTGCAATATCTTTAAGCACTTGATAGGTTTTATCAGGCCAAATTATTTTAAGCGAATCGACTTTTTGATGTTTGCCGTAGCCAAAGTGTACTATTGGCTCTGACGAGGCCTGAAACCCTCTTACCGTATAAAGTTCCTTGAACTGTAATGTGCCGTTATGATATGAATAAACTTTGGCCCCTAGGGCATGTGAGTTTCTCCCGGCCAACTTTAATCTAAGTTTTAGGTAATTGGATTGTTCGTCGGTCTTATTGATATATAGGGAAGCTTGATCGTCGATGTTGTTGATAACGAGGTCTATATCCCCATCGTTGTCGAAATCCCCCATTGCGGTTGCTCCAGAAGCCAACGTGTCTTTCATAATCCAATTTCCGGATTCATCGGTAAAGTTGATATCTTTTGAACCTTTGAAAATGTAATTATGCGTTTTACCTGAGGGCATCAGGGCCAGGGCCTGTCGGTCTACTAGTTTTGTGTTGTCTATTTTATTTTTAATCTGGTCTGACGAGACAAAATTGATATAATCAAGGTCGTTCGGTCTTTTGGGAATTCCCGTGGAAATGAACACATCCTGTTTCCCGTCTTGATTGTAATCCGCGAACAGCGAACTCCAACTCCAATCGGTTGCCGCGATTCCACTTTGCAATCCTATTTCCAAAAATTGACCCCCTTGGTTCAATTGAAGCATGTTTCTGCTGAATTGATGGTGATAACCATATTGTTCGTTCTGAAGCCTCATTATTTGCAGGTCTACATCTCCCTGAGATGATTTTAGAACTTTCTCATCCTCAGGAAGCATATCGAGCGAAAGTATATCGGGAAATCCATCATTATTGATGTCGGATACATCGCTCCCCATAGAAAATCTAGAAGTATGGCCAAAATAGTCTTTCAAACATTCCTTAAAAGTGCCATCCCCGTTATTCAAATAATAATAGTCGTCTTCGTGAAAGTCATTGGAAATATATAGATCAGGCCATCCATCTAAATTAAAATCCGAAACTGCAATGCCAAGGCCATAGCCGTTCGCGCCGCCATAGATGCCAGCTTCTTCACTAATGTCAACAAACTTATCCCCATCATTGCGCAGTAATTTATCTCCTGTTTGAAAATTTCTTTTTAATCTCAAGTCAGCACGTTGATAAGATTCTTGGGTATGTACGGCGTGGTTCAACAAATACATATCGAGATCACCGTCTAGGTCGTAGTCTAAAAATGCGGCTGAAGAACTATACGTATCGAAATCAAGGCCGAATTTTGCCGAACTTTCCGTAAATGTGATTTCGCCAGAGCTCGATTTACCATTGTTGATATAAAGCTCATTGTGACCGTCAAGGCCTTTGATGCCTACTACTGCGCAAACATATATGTCAAGCAGTCCGTCTCCGTTTACATCGGCCATTACCGAACCTGTATTCCAGGCGCTATTACCTGCAACGCCTGCTATTTCCGTAATGTCTTCAAACCGAAGATCGCCTTTGTTAAGGTAAAGTGCGTTCTTTACTTGATTGCCTGAAAAAAATATATCGGGAAGATTATCGTTGTTGATATCTCCGACGGCGACACCACCACCATTGTAGAAATATAGATAATCCAATATGTTGAGATCATCTGTCTCGGTCAGCGTATTGGCAAAAGTCAATCCTGTTTTTTGAGGTTTCAAAACTTTAAATAGCTCACCCTCTTTTTTATCACAACTATAAAACAATAGAAAGGCCAGACCGAAAATTACTTGCTTCTTCATTATAGCGCGAAGATCTTTGGTTCTTCATCGTTGATTGCGGCAATGATATATTTCTTTCCATCTTTATCTTTAAACTCTTTCAAGTGTTTTATTTCACCTTTTAGAAAAAACCCGCTGGTCTCATATTCTTGCCATTCGAAGTTCAATTTTCCATCACCGAGCAATACATCTCCATAACTAGCGTCTAATCTCGAATACTGGGGTTTGAACTCGTAATTATTTCCTCCTAAAACCAAATCGAGATTTCCATCATTGTTTACGTCAGTACAGGTAATACCGCATACACAAGACAATTGAACTCTATCTGGCAGGTTTTTGACGGTAAATTTTCCGTCCCCTTCGTTAATGGCAATAACCGACTGCATAGTATTCGCCTCCTTTACAATTGTATTCTCAAACACAGCCGCGGGAAAAAGCTCGCTAACCGTTTTCTTGGCATATTCAGAAGCCTTTAAATTTTGCTTTTTTAAAGAAACAATCTGTTCCGTCATTTCTTTCTTTTGATGTAGAGGATAATCTTTACCATCATAATTTCTAGAGATAATCTGCTCTAAAGTACCATTGTTGTCAAAATCATTTATCCACATCTTCATGGGGTTTTCTTCGGAAGCCTTATAGGGCACATTACTACCTTGATTGCCCAAAATAAGGTCTAGGTCACCATCATTGTCTAAATCGGCAGTTTCCACGGTATTCCACCATCCTTTAAGACTATCGAGAGAAGATGGAAATTTACCGAGGCGCCTTCCCGAATTTCGAAAAATATCCGCTGTTCCCCATTCAGAAACCGTAATAAGGTCTTTTTTTCCATCACCATCGATGTCGCCCCATTGGGCATCTGTTATCATTCCCGCATCTTTTAAATCGTATGCTAGTTTTTCGGTTGAATTAATGAAGGTGCCGTCGCCTTTGTTTTCCAAGAACAAATGTTCGGGGTCGATTCCATAGATGCCGACCACACTGCGAGAACCCACGAAGACATCAACATCTCCGTCTTCATCAAAGTCGAAGGGTGAGATGACAGAAATATTATTATTAGCAAATGGAATGTTCTGTTGTGATTTGGTAAACTTTCCGCTTCCGTTATTCAGATATAATCGAATACCATAGCTTTTCCCGTCACCCACCTGATTGCCACTTGAACCGACCATCAAATCGATATCCCCATCTGCATCGGCATCAAAAAATGCAGCTGCAGTGTCTTCGAAATCAGAGTCCGATTGGATTTCACTTTGATTAGTTGGATCCAGCTTTCCACCGTTCTTATGCATGTAGATCGTTCCCGACTGCCCTTTTGCGCCTCCAATAAAAATATCTTCATTGCCATCATTGTCAATGTCGGCAACGGCCAAAGCGGGCCCTTCTTGCGAGATCAATTTCGAAATAAGCCCTTCGTAGTCAAAATCTTGATAGTTATTTTCTTTATGTGGTTTGAGGTCACCTTGTTTTACCTCTGTGAGCAGCGTTTTCTTCGTTTCCTTTTTTTGGGCGATATACTTTTCATTGGCATCGGAATGCTTTAGGATCAGCAATTGGTCGGCCTCTAAACCCACTAGTTTTTGTGTTCGATCGTCAGGCCAGATTACCCGCAGCGAATCAATTTTATTCGTCTCGCCCAAACCGATGGTCATAATATAGTCCATTGAAGATTGAAACCCACGCGAGGGAATCAATTCTTGAAATACAATGTTATTACCATGATACATTCGGATGCTTGCGCCAATAGCGAATTTATTGGAATCAGACCCTTCGAACTTTAATTTGATGTAATTATTATTTGTGAGTTTCTCTGCGTTGTTGCGATAAACAAAAGCCTGCATATTCACATTGTTGACGATCAGATCCAAATCTCCGTCATTGTCAAGATCGCCATATGCAGCTCCGTTCGACATACTTGGAATCCCCAATCCCCAATCATCCGATGCGTTTTTGAAGGTAATGTCCCCATTGTTTTTGTAGGCATAATTGGGCTGGGGCACCACCGGCATTTTAGCGATGATGGAGTCGATTGACTCTTTTCTTCCCGTCAAAGCCATTTTTTGCATGATCTCATTGGCAAAAAAATCTACAAAATCTAGATCGGTAAGATCATGGTTGATCCCGTTGGTAACATAGATATCCCTCAATCCATCATTATCCATGTCAAAAATCAAACCGGCCCAACTCCAATCTGTTTTGGCCACCCCGCTATGATAGGCGATCTCTGAAAAGGACCCATTACCGTTGTTCAACTGCAAGGTGTTTTGAATATATTGTTGATAAAAGTCTTTGCTTTGTTTCAGGTTGAACACATTATAACTGTCAAATTCCATTACCGACTTGACTCTTTGATCACCTTCAGGAAGCATGTCTGTAATAAAGATGTCTTGAAGCCCATCATTATTTATATCGGCCAGGTCGACACCCATGGCAGAGAGACAAAGATGGCCAGTCCAGTTTTTGATGTCTTCGGTAAATGTTCCGTCTTGATTGTTCAAGTAGAGATAGTCACGCTCATAAAAATCATTGGATACATATATGTCAGGATATAAGTCATTATTAATATCGCTGACCATTACCCCAAGGCCAAAGCCGATCAGACTTCCATAAATTCCTGCTTCTTCACTTACATCTACAAATTTTCCGTTTTCGTTCTTCAACAACATATCACCAACCCCTTTGAAAATATCCGGTACTCCTTCCCAATCTTGTGCCCTGACCTCCCTTTGTTCAGCATAACCCAAACTACTAACGGGAATGTTACTGTTGTTTAGAATATAAGCATCAAGGTCACCGTCTTTATCATAATCGAAGAATGAAGCGTGGGTCGAAAAACCCGTCTTTGCCAAGTTATATTCGTTGGCACTTTCGGTAAACGTTAAATCCCCATTATTTATGTACAGGTCGTTGTCGTGGTTGTTGCCCTCCATATTTCCAGCGTTACTGACGTAAATATCCAAAAGCCCATCGGCATTGATGTCGGCCATAGTTACGCCGGTAGACCAAGGTTTATTACCCGTGACCCCTGCTTTTTCCGAGATATCTTCGAATTTAAAGCCCCCCTTGTTCAGGTAAAGCTTGTTGGCCCCCATATTCGCCGTCAGATAGATATCGGGCAAACCATCATTATTGATGTCGCCTATGGCAACACCACCACCGTTGTAAAAATTACGGTACTTGAAAATATTGAAATTCTTCTGATTTTCAACGACATTGATAAAATCGATCCCGGTTTCTTCGGAAGAAACCATGGAAAACATTTTTTCCGATGTACTCTTCTCGCTTGTGTCTACATCTTTTTTTTCAGTGCATGAAAAGAATATAAACACTAGAAAAGCGAACCCGAACGGGACTTTGATACGAATATTTTTTTTAGAGATAAATTTCATCACTTCATGTACCAATATCAGTTTGTAAAAAATGATTTACAAGATAGCCATCTTCAAGAATTGCTCATGGCGATTTAAGTTAACATTAGCATTTTCAAACTTTGTTAATCTAGTGTTAAGTTAAGCTAAAACCTACGTATAATCCAATGCGTCTTTTGCGACATCCCGTCGTTAAAAAATAATTCCGTCCGCCATAGGCGGATGCATTGATTTTTTTCCTAGGGCCGCCACAAAATCCACGATTGCCTTATACGTCATTTCAGCTTAACTTAATACTAGAAAAAAGGTTTCCAAAGGACACTTTTTAAATCGACTAAAATTAGAAGACCGCTCAACTGAGCGGCCTTCTCAAAACACTTAAAATATCAAAATTCTTAGTACCCTGGGTTCTGCATCAAAGCAGGATTCGCCAAAATCTGCGATACCGGAATCGGAAATAAATTATACTGATCATTTCCAATAGAACCAGGGGCTTTAAACAACCAATCCCTTGTATATTGTCCAAAACGGATCAAATCATTTCTTCTCCAGGCTTCGGCGTATAGTTCACGACCTCTTTCATCTAAAAGATCTTGCTCGCTAACGGTACCTAAGGGAGTAGCCCCCCTAATAGTTCTTAGCTCATTTACCAATGCAGTTGGGTCACCAGCACTTCTCATCATGGCTTCGGCCTTCATCAAATGGGCATCTGAATATCTAAATACGATCTCATGACCAAGGAAAGCACCATATCTCGGATTGTATTTGATGACACGGATACCCGTGGTTTCATCGTTGTTGATAATGCTGGGCGACCCTGTTCCATCCGAGAAATCCCGTTTAAAGGTCAACGGAGCACCGGCCCTGTCTTTCAAGGGGGTTCCGTCGGCGGCATATTGCTGCCCAATCAAGAATCCGTTTCCAACTTGGGAATCTTCTTCTGAAGATACAGCACCCGGTGGCACACCGCCACGACGCTCTTCTTGTCCATCAAGGGGAGTAATACCATCAATTTGTACCCTATTGTTGTCAGGGTCTCCCTCGAAAAGATCGTAATACTCCGACAAGGTAGAGAAGCCGTTCCAACCGCCGCCTCCTTGAGAAAGTGAATTGTAATGAAGACCATTAAAGATTCTATTACCAACTCCTGACGCCAATGACCAAACGGTTTCATTGTCAGGAGTATCCCTGAACAGGTCGAAGTAGCCCGCCTGAAGCGCATAGCCCTCGCCAGCGATCTCATCGACAAGGGAAATTACCTGTGACATATCGCCCGCATCCGCACTTCCGCTACCTGTATATATATGCTTGTTAAGTAGAATCTTGGCCTTAAGATATCGTGCAGCAGCCTTACTAGCTCTGCCGTTAGCTTCACCGCTTCCAGCGGCTACGCCGGGTAGATTTGAAATGGCCGCATCTAAGTCAGCTAAGATAAAATCGACTGCAGCTTGCCCGGTCACTACCTCGGGCAAGGTCGATGAAGGTAAGGTCACGTCTCTAAAAGGCACCTGCCCATAGAAATCGAGAATAGTCCACATACTGAAAGCCCGAATAAAAGAAGCTTCTCCTATATTCGCCGGACTTGGGTTACTTCTGGAATCCAATATCTGTGACGCCAATAGCTGATTTCCGTTCCAATCGTTCCATGTATTGATCATAAACACGTGTTCCGGGGTCCATAAGTGTTGGTGCAGACTGGACCATTGGCCGTTATCTCCCCAGTCCGTACCACGAGTGGGAACAATCGCGGCATCGGCGGTTACTTCCATCAGGGAAAAGCGGTTTCCTTGATCCCCATATTGACCGTTCAATCTGTTGTACAATTCATCAACGGTCGAAGATGGATCCGCCAAGCCCTGGAAACCCTCGCTAATGATAGAATCGGTTTCTTCGATCTCCAAATTGGTACAGGAGGCTAAGCCAACCGCCATAAGGAGTGTTACTACATAAAATTTAAATTGAATTCTTTTCATGATCTACAATTTTTTTATTAAAATGATGCGTTAATCCCAATGGTAAAGGTTCTTGGTGATGGGAACGCCGCCCAGTCAATTCCTCTTGACGGTACCCCAGAATCAAGATCTCCGGTAGCTACCGTAACTTCAGGGTCAAGACCACTGTAATCTGTTATCAAGAACAGATTTTGCCCAGTTAAAGATACCCTAAACGTTTTAAACAAGCCCTCACCACTAAGAGGCACATTATAGCCTAAGGTTGCGTTCTGAAAACGTACAAAGTCTCCTTTTTCCAAATATCGAGTAGAAACGTCAGCTGAAGTACCTGCCGCCTCTCCGCTGGTTATTAAATCTTGAGTAACGTTTCTAGCATTGGTTATTGAACCTGAAGTGAACAAACCGTTTCTAGTATTGTTATAAACGGAGAAGCCGAATTGACCGGCAAAATATGCCGATAAATCCCAGTTTTTACAACTCAAGTTAAGAGAGAGTCCAGAGGTAATATCAGGTAATGCATCTTCACCGACAAATACTTTGTCTTGGAACACATCACCTACCCCGTCCCCGTTTTGGTCGGCATAGGTGGGTTGACCGCTGGAATCAAGACCAGTGAACACGGCCATATAATAAGAAAACAACGACTGACCTGCGGCAAAGCGTTGGGCGAATGCCCCAGAGAGCCCCTGACCGTTGATGGCCCCGGTGTCGATCAAACCACCAAAATCTTGTACCTCATTATCGTTAAAGGCAATATTGAACGAAGTTGAGAAGTTTACGTCCTCAGATTGAACCCAATCATAGGCCAATGCCAATTCTATACCTTGGTTGACGATTTTGGCATCTACGTTACCGAATTGAAAAGGATCCACTGCAGGAGCTGCAGGAGGCGTTCTCAAGAGCACGTCGGTCGTTTCATCTTTATATACATCGATGCTACCGGTAAAGCGATCGCTACCAAACCCAAAATCAAGGCCTACGTTCAGACTAAGCGTCGGCTCCCATTTAAGGTCGGGGACATCGGTTGCAACTATGCGCAAACCGTTTTGGTTGACTTCACGGTTATTTTGTATTGTAAACCCTTGACCAAAGTCACTAAAACGCTGTCTTGCCACAAAATTACCGTAACCCAGACCATCTTGGTTACCTGTCACACCACCGCTTAATCTTAGTTTTAAGGTTGACACGGCATCGCCTATAAAATCTTCTTCACCGAGCTGCCATGCAAAGGCACCCGAGGGAAAGACCCCGTATTGGTTATCCGGGCCAAATCGAGAAGAACCGTCGGCCCGCACCGTACCAGTGAACAAATACTTGCCCGCGATAGAATAATTGATGCGACCAAAGAATGACTGCAACTCATCGGTATTGTCAAAAGTGTCCGCGATAATCGCGTCTACTTTTCGACCGACATTACTGGTCACCGCTTCCCCTGCAACTACCTCTGGAAACAGCCTGTTTACAATTAACGTAGGGGTATTGGTACCGTAATAGAATTGCTGAAAGGATCCAGAAATGGTCGATTGTTGGGCACCAACGGCCGATCTCAGATCATCCCGCATTTGACCCAAGTTGGTTGTGTTAAAACCTCGTCCTTGCGAATTTCTACCTTTTGTGCCAAAGTCTTGAAACGAATAACCCACAAGTACATCAAGATTTGAATTACCGAATTCTTTTTTGTAGTTTATGGTGGTTTCCAATAGTTTACTTTCTCGTTCAAGGGTATTGAACACCCCAAAACCAAGATCTTGGATTCCATCAAGGTTATCGACTTCACTGGAAATCACTGAAACGTTTTCACTTTCCGATTTGTCATACCCCAGGTTTACCTTGGCGCTTAATTCAGGTGTAAAACTGTATTCGGCCGAGCCGTTGATCAGAAAACGATCGGTATCGGTCTTGTTTTCAGTATTCGCCAAAAGATTGGCGGGTTGAATTTGCGCACTGCCATCGGAAAAGGTACCGCTAATAGGCCATGTCGGGTTGGCGGCGTAAGAGGCCCCTAAGATATCTCCTCGGAAACCTGCCGTGGCACTCAAAGGTGCCGTCTCGTCATTGGTTCCAGAAAGAGTGGCTGAAAGACTTAGGCTCAACTTATCGTCAAATAAACGATGTCTGAGGTTTATCCTACCCGTAATCCTTTCTAAAGAGGTTTTTTGAACCACGCCCAGTTGTTTGGTGTAGCCCAGGGTGGCCCGAATATTGCCATTCCCATAATTTTTGGAATAAGACAAGTTATTAACGGTAGATCCAGCCGTTCTTGTTATAAAATCTTGCCAATCGGTATCGAAGCCGAAATCGACCGCTGAGGCATTACCCCCGAATTGGGTGACCGCACCTAAGAACTGCTCGCGATTTAACAAATCGTGCTTTTTAGCTGGTTTGGCCATACTAAAGCTAGAAGAAAACTCTAAAAGGCCGTCTTGGCCCGCTTTCCCGGTTTTAGTCGTAATAATGACTACCCCATTGGCTCCTCTTGAACCATAGATCGCGGTCGCAGAGGCATCCTTTAAAATACTGATGCTTTCAATATCCGATGGGTTTAAAAAGTTCAAGGGGTTTCTTACCGCACTGGCTCCAAGGCCGGTATCTCCTTCGGGGGATGTGCTTTCCCCGGATAACGGAATGCCATCTACAACGAACAACGGATTGTTGTTCGCACGAACCGATTTTGAACCCCTAATGTTTATTGAAATTCCTGCACCAGGCTCTCCACTACTCTGTGAAATGTTCACACCTGCGGTTTTACCTTGTATCAGTTGTTCTGGCGAGGAAATAACACCGCCATTGAAATCTTTCGCCGTAACCGAGACAACGGAACCGGTCGCATCTTTAATCGTAGTCGTACCATAACCGATGACAATAACTTCTTCCAAAGCTTCTGCATCTTCGACCAAGGTCACGTTTATCGTTGATTGGCCGTTTACGGCAATTTCTTGGGCACTGTAACCAATATAGCTAAAGACCAAAGTGGCATCGCTTTCGGTGTTGATGGTGTAATTGCCATCAAAGTCGGTCTGAGCACCTGTTGTAGTGCCCTTAACCACCACACTAGCACCAGGTAAGGGGCCGCTGGCATCAGAGACGTTTCCCGTCACTTCTTGAGCCTGTGCGTATCCGAAGCATAGAAATGCTCCGACCAACATGAGGCTTTTCAATAGATTAATCTTCATAAAATAGTTGTTTTAAGTTGAGTTAATTTTAATACAAGAATTAAAAATATGCAAAAAATTTGTTAAATTAAAGAAATCACTGGTCGTCACAATCTACGCAAACGGTTTCGTGTTGATAACTTTGTAAAATATTTAGATTCTGAGATTTATTCGTGCGCACCTATTATATTCACAATAATAATCCTAATTGGCTAGTGGGAGTATCGTAATTTTGCTACGAAGATAACACTTTTTGCCATATCTTTTAAATTGTTACTTTTAAATTGTTAAACCAGGAGCAACCACCGAATTTCACCCCAATATTGACTACTTTGTGTAAGTACTAATTCAATATCAGAAATTTGAGACGAAAAATCACCCTAAAACAAATTGCACGTGAGCTTGATGTATCTATCTCAACGGTCTCAAAAGCACTTAAGAACAGTGAAGAAATAGGACTGGACACCAAAGAGAAAGTCCAAGCCTTTGCCAAACTCTATAACTACAAACCCAACAACGTTGCGATCAGTCTTAAAAATAAACGGACGAAGAATATAGGAGTCGTAATTCCTGACATCGTTCACCACTTCTTTACTACCGTCTTTCGAGGTATAGAACAATATGCCAATGAAAGGGGTTATAATGTTATTGTATGCATTTCGGATGAGTCTTATGATAAGGAGGTTATCAATATGGAAATGCTTTCTAATGGCAGTGTAGATGGCTTTATCATATCTCTATCGGCTGAAACCCAACAAAAAAATGATTTCAACCATCTTAAGGAAATCATTGACCAAGGAATACCGCTCGTACTTTTCGATCGTGTAACAGATGAGATCGATTGTGACAAAGTAGTTTTAAACGATAGGGAGATAGCTTACGAGGCCATGTCAAAATTGATTGCCGATGGAAGAAGGAAAATTGCCTTGGTCACTACCGAAAATTATTTTAATGTAAGTGAAAAAAGAGCTGAAGGATATCGAAAAGCACTTTCCGATCATGGAATCAACTTCGATGACAAGCTGATTTTGCAATTGCCCTATAAAGATCTGGACGAGCAAGAAATCGTCGATTTTTTTGATGCCAACGAAGTCGATGCCGTATTGTGCGTCAATGAACTGTTCGCAACGATCTGCATGGGGATCGTTCAGAAAAAAGGTCTAAAAGTACCTCAAGATATTGCCTTGATAGGCTTTACCAATGGTCTTTTGTCAAAATATAGTAAGCCTTCTTTGACCGCGGTAGCACAGCACGGCGATAAAATGGGGGAGGCGGCGGCGCGCTTTTTAATTGAAAGGGCCGAGCGAGAAACCGAAGAAGACCGACCGACCTATCATACGGCAATAATAAAGGCAACACTGATCGAACGTGAATCCACCAACAAAGTTGGATCACCAGTGTCCTCTTCATAAATTTCTATCTTTGCCCCCTCAAAATTCTCTTATTGGAATTGTCGTTCGGCTCTTGTTCTAGATCATTACTATCAAGACAAGGCCATAATTTTCATCCGTGATCAATGAATAAAAAAGGATTTATCTTCGACCTTGACGGGGTAATCGTCGATACCGCCAAGTACCACTATTTGGCGTGGAAAAAACTGGCCGATCAATTGGGCTTTGAATTAACCCACGAGCATAATGAACGGTTTAAAGGGGTAAGCCGTCAAAGATGTCTTGAGATTTTGTTGGATATCGGAAACATTGCATCTACTCAAGAACAGTTCGATTCTTGGATGATGGAAAAGAACATCGATTATCTCGAGTACATCGATAAGATGAATGAATCAGAGGTGTTGTCGGATGTTCCGAAAATATTGGAATATCTAAAAGAAAAAAATATTCCAATTGCCTTGGGATCTGCAAGTAAAAACGCGAGGCCGATTTTAGAGAAAGTGAAACTGCTGCATTTTTTTAATGCAATAGTTGACGGAAATAATGTGACGAAAGCCAAGCCGGATCCGCAAGTGTTTTTAATTGCTGCGGAAGAATTAAAAGTTCAACCTGAGAATTGTATCGTTTTTGAGGATGCCATAGCCGGAATTCAGGCCGCCAATAACGCTGGAATGATTTCCATCGGAATCGGCAACACCAAGATTCTATCAAACGCCGATTATAATTTCAAAGATTTTACCGAAATAGATCTTGATTTTTTGGATGGATTAATCAAAGATCGAAGAACGATTTAAAACGCTCTGTGTAACTCCTTTTACCCGGTGTAACCCTGCCTCGCCGGCAGGCAGGTTCACGGAAATGACAAAAAATCAACTAGTTCATGAACCAAGATTATATAATACCGGATGAATGGTCCATTATCGAAGAAGGTTTTGACCCTGAAAGGGTAAAATCTTCCGAAAGCCTTTTTAGTTTGGGCAATGGCGCAATGGGCCAGCGGGCGAATTTTGAAGAACATTATTCCGGCCCGACTTTTCAAGGCAGTTATATCGCTGGGGTTTATTATCCAGATAAGACAAGAGTAGGCTGGTGGAAGAACGGCTACCCAGAATATTTCGCGAAAGTATTGAACGCTCCAAATTGGATTGGAATCAACATTGCCA
>QIJL01000567.1 GCA_003232435.1 Flavobacteriales bacterium
GTCCAAGCAGGAATATTATGTTGGGTTGAATTCGGAATAATGGCCTGTTTCCCTGAATTTGGAATGATTTCCTTGAAGCGTATAAAACTTTCGGTATCGAAGATTTTTTCCGAAGGATCAGCGGAAACCTCTTCTTGAAAAGCTTTGTAAATGGCTTGTGTCTCTATTTTTGAAACCATTTGGTCGATTCCGCTCTTGATGGAATTCCGAAAGGAAAATTGCGTTGCCGGATCAAAATATAGCTTTACCTCCTTAGGTTCCAATTTTGATTTTTCAGAAGGAAGTTCTCCTTCAACCACTCCGAATTTGGCCAAAATCCCCGCTACGTTTTCAGTCACTTTTAAGTTGAGGTCAGTCGATAGGTTTTCAGGGATCACGATCGCCAATTGATATTCTCCTTTTTGCACTAACTCCTGCGCAGAGGATTCCTCATTGTTCGTGACCACTTCGAACATTTCCGATTCTCTCAAATTTTCCTCAACGCTTTTTGCAACATTTCCACCATCTTTATCGACCAAAATAATCGGAATCTTATTTTGCTTGATGGTCTTGAAAGAGCTGTCTTGAATGACGGTTATCGTAATGACCAAAAGCAATGGCATCAAGAATAAAACCGCCAGTCCGCCGATATCGCGTGTCAGCAGTAAAAATTCCTTATAGGCACTGGCCAGTAGTTTATGCATAATCACGAAGGGCTTTACCGGTCAGGGCCAAGAAAACATCTTCTAAATGCCGGGCATCTTTTTGCTCGGCGATCAATTGCTTAGGCTCGCCCTTGCAGACGATGGTTCCTTGGTCGATGATGGCGACCCGGGTGCAGAATTCTTCCGCCTCGTTCAAATGGTGTGATGTATAGATTATGGTCGTGCCGTTTTTGTCTACTCCGACGGTGGGCTCATCCAAGAATAATACTTTGGGTCGGTGTAATATTCCTGCTATAAGATTGACCCTTCTTTTCATACCGCCCGAATAGGTTTTTATTTTCTTTCCGGCAAACTGTGAAAGACCCAAGGTTTCGAGATGGTCTTGAATGTCTTTTTTCAACTCCCGACTCTTAATGCCGTACATGCTTCCGAAATACATCAAATTTTCCAAGGCGGTCAACGATGGATAAAGGGCATATTCCTGGGGTACCGTGCCAATGAGTTGTTTTAGTTCTTTTGGATTTTTCGAATAATCGAGTCCGTCAATGCTGAAAGTGCCCGAGCTAGGTTTTAGAATTGAACTCAACATTGAGATCAAGGTGGTTTTTCCCGCACCATTTGGGCCTAGCAAACCAAATATTTCTTCCTCTGAAATGGTCAAGTCCAACTCTTTTACCGAAAAAAAGTCGGTTCCCTTGTATTTTTTAGAAAGGTTGTTGATTTGAATCATATCCTAATTAAGCTCTCTAAAGGGCTAACTTTTTCAGTTTATTGTTTTAAAAAATCCCTGAAATTTTCTTTATGAACGATATTTATTTTTGCATCGTAGGTTTCCATAAACGATTTGGGTTTTTTGGATTTTGCCTTCGGATTCCACTTAAACTCATATCCTTTGATTTTTCCGGCATTTTCCTCAACATAATCGATTTCCTGTTGTCTGGTGGTCCTCCAAAAGTAGGCATTGGTCAACGGACTTTCATAGTTCAGTATTTTTAGTCTTTCGGCTATTAGAAAGTTTTCCCAAAGGGATCCTTTATCCGTCCTAACTTCCAAAGAGTTAAAATTGCCGATTATCGCATTTCGGATTCCCGTATCATAAAAATAGATTTTTTGATTGGTCTTTATCTCGTTTCTAAGATTGCGACTAAAACTTGGTAGTTTGAAAACCACATACCCCTTTTCAAGAATTTCGATATAGTTGCCGACCGTTTTTTTATCGATGCCCAATAGTTGCGCCAGTTCGTTGTAGCTTACTTCGTTGCCGATCTGTAAGGCCAATGCACGTAGCAATTTTTCAAGGATTTCAGGTTTACGGATACCTCCAAAGGCCAATAGATCTTTGTATAGGTAACTGTCGGCCAATTGTTTTAACACCTCTGTTTCTTCGCCGATATGGTTGATGGCGTCGGGATACATACCATGTAGTATGCGAAGCTCCAATTGTTGTTCCGCATTGACGTATCCTATTGAATTTTCAAGTTCGGCCCACGAAATCGGAAACAATTGGTACTGCCATTTTCTGCCGGTAAGCGGTTCGCTCGTCAGGTCGTTCAGTTCAAAGGCTGAGGAGCCGCTGACCAGTAGTTGTACTTGTTTGAATTGATCGGTAATAAGTTTCAAGGTAATACCGACGTTTTTGATGCGCTGCGCCTCATCGATAAATACGATTTTATGTTCTCCGATAATACTTTTGAGTTGTTGGGTGCTAGAATCGGTAAGCAAGTTTCTTGTCGTAGGGTCGTCTCCGTCAAGGAACAAATGTTCCTTGTCTTTCAGGACGGAACTTATCAGAGTGGTCTTGCCGACCTGTCTTGGCCCGACCACGATTATGGCTTTTCCTTTGCCCAGTTTTTGAATGATTTTTTGCGATAGACTTCGCTGAATCATGATGATCAGGGATTATAATCCCCAAATATACGTATTTTTAGGGATTATAATCCCTGATTATACATTTTTTTGCTATCCTTGTATTTGCTAAGATTATTAAATCTCCTTGCGGAATATTCAAATCCAAATCTTTTACAGAAAAAAAGTCGGTTCCCTTGTATTTTTTAGAAAGGTCGTTGATTTGAATCATTGGTCGAAACAGCAGGAAATCTACAAATTGATACTATTATTCCCTAAATATCCGTGTTTTTGGGGATTATAATCTCCAAAATTACATTTTATTCCCGCCAGTGGGTTTAATAACCCGAGGCTCGCCTCGATAATTCTTTAAAGCGCTATTTTGACACGAATTCGGCCAACCCTCCTACGGCGGGCAGGCCTGCCTGTCGGCAGACAGGTCGGCGCAATTTTTTCCGCAAACTATTTTTGGAACTTGGAACTTGGTTTTTGGAATTTTAATGCCTCGTGGGCTTGCCCCGAGGTAGTTTACTAATGTTCGCGTCTTTAGATCTTATTTAACCGCCCTTTTCAATTTCTTGAAAAAGGCTTCTTCCTTGTTGGCAATCGCCTCTAACTGGTCGGCGATGTTATTGTAGCCATCTGTTTGGCCACTTCTATTCTTATAGATTCGTGAGGCATCGACGGCAAAGCCTCGCCATTCGTCGCCAATTTGGGTCATTTCCTTAGAAAGTTCCAATAGGGCGGTGTTATCCAAAATTTTCCCCGCTTCCTGCAAAAATGCCGCGTAGATAAATCGGAAGCCGCCGCCACCGGTTCCTATTTCTTCTTGCATGCGAACGATCTGGCCCAAATAGTGATTTGTCTTTTTTGTGCCCAGTTTTTTGGGCCATTTACGAATATTCTTGGCGACCCACCGCATGGCCTTTGTGCCCACTAAGGGCACAGGGGACGTCATATCCCTGCACGTATGTTTGATGCCTTTTACGATAGCCTTTTCCAATTCTAATTCCTCCGGAAAAGCTGTTGGGTAGTACATATGACCTTTTGGCGCAAAGGCACCTTTGGCAAAACGCACTTTTTCGAGCTCTTTATCTGTCAAGGTAGTCACGCCCTCCATCACGGGATCGCTGATGAGATAAGTATTGCCTTCTTTTCCGTATACGACCATATTGTGGGCATTGAAATGAAAACGATATTCTTCCGGAAAATAGGGCAGTTGGTATACGCCCACTTGAAGTGCTACCGGATTGTCATTTTCAAGGTTCTCGTCCAAACGAAATTTTGCAGTTGCGGGATTCGAAAATTTTTCCCTTTTCACCTTGATACCGACCCTTTTGGCGAAGCGGTCAAAAATCATGCCCGGCATGACCCTATAGGTAAAAACAGGGGCGTAATTTACCTTTATAAATGGAAGGTAGCTGAATAACAGGCCAGACCCGATACCGAATACCAGAGGTTCGCTCACCTCAAAGCCGTTATGCCTCATGAGATTCGAAACCACACCATTTTCGCAATGTGCCGATTGCTTGTGCGCGAAATCTATTTTGAGGGATTCACTCATCGATGCGCTTTAACTCTTCAACCGAAATTTCGAAAACATTGGCATATTTTTGAAGGATCTTGTTATTCAATTTTTTAAACACAGCGGGCTTAAAATGCCTTTTTACCCGCCATTTCCAAAGTCCGACATAACTTGCCAAAACGGGCAGGTCCATTTTATGGAGTTCCATATAATATTCAATGGGGCTGGTCTGGTTGTCCAATACCCGCCGCTTGGCTTCGGCAATTCGCTCTTCGATTACCTGAAGGGCATTGTCAAGGGCTATTGTCTTTGGTGCCCAACCAGTACTTAGTTCGGTCGTATATTCGCCGTTTTCATCAACGGCGTAGACCATATCCTTAATATTGGCGGATGCGAGATTGCTTTCGTCTTGCGGTACTTCTTCCTTCTTCATCTAGACTTCATGAATTAAAAAATTCAAAGTACAATCTACAATTAAATCATCATTTCTAAAAGAGGAGCAACTTATAGTGCAGAGGCTGAGGTCCTCACTGTCATAGCGTGAAACCAGTTTAGCTTTGCTGACCAGGGTGTCGCCCACCTGTGGCAATTGATGAACCACTGCTTTCTTGATGGCACTGATATAGCCTACTAATTTATTGCTGGTGCCCTCAAGATCATCACGATCAAAATAGCTTTGGCCAACGATGGCCGATGAAGTCTGGGCGGCATTTTCAATAATACCGGTTTCGGACAATTGGCCGTTCTCGACAAAAACACAATCAGTGGTTATCTGAAATTCCGTCACGACAGAATCGTCATCGATATAGGGCATGTTCGTAACTAATAGCAATGGAGGCCTGTGGGGCAAGAACTTTTTAATATCTATTTTCCCTCGTGCGTGTTCCATTTTTTATTTTGCCAATGCCGTTTTGATTTCTCCTCTGGCAATTAAAATACCCTCGCATTCAATGGTCGCCGATACCAAGGTCACATCCATAATGTCATGAAGAATATTGACAGTGGTATGCAATTCTTGGTTCATTTTGGGAAGTTCGAAAATCTCGACCTTTTTCATGGCACCGATATATCCGACCGGTGCCGGAAGTTTTTTCAAATAATAGGAATATCCCTTGTGCAAAGCAATGGTCTGGGCCATATTTTCTATCAAACCAGGAGCTTGAAAAAGATTATTATCTGAAAATAGATTTTCATCCTTTATTGTAAAACCGGAGACAATTTTATCCTCCGAAAAAAAGTGAAGGGCGTCGACCATGACAAATGGACTTTTTTGGGGAATCAAATTCCCGATAAAAGTTTTATCGGTCAAAGGCGCATCAAGAACATTCATTTAACATACGGTTAAATATGCGTAAGTATAAGAAAAACGGGCACTTTCTGGTACGTGCAATAAGATTTTTTGACCCTTTTGAAGTTTTCCGGAAGCGACCAAGTCTTCCAGCATAACATAAATCGAAGCGGCACCGACGTTGCCTACATTTTCGAGGTTGAGGAACCACTTGTTCCATGGCATTTCAACACCTTGCTCTTTCAGTTCTTCGTACAATCCTTCTTTAAAGTAATAGGAGGAAATATGCGGCAAGTAGTAATCGACGTCATTAGGAGTTATGTCGTGTTTGGCCAAGGCATTTTTTAAGCTGTCAACTCCTTTGACCAAAATATTGCCAGCCAATAGCTTGACATCCTGTTTCATTGCGAAGAGCGATTTTTTGCCCCACATTTCGGCGGGATACTCGCTCCACGGTTTCAAATGGCCGCACTCCAACTTGTCACCGCCGGCATACATGCAAGTCTCCATTTCGAAGGCATACGAATAGCCTTCCATCCATTCTATTTTCAACGGAGTGTTTCCCTTGGGCTCACTTTCCAATAACATGGCCCCGGAACCATCCGAAAGCATCCATCTTAAAAATTCTTTGTCAAAAGCCAAAATCGGATTTTCTTCCAATTCCTTCAAGTGCTCTACTTCGTCTTCGAAGACATCTGACTTCATCCAAGAAGATGTGCGTTCAGATCCGGTACATACGGCATTGTTCTTTTGCCCGGACCCTACCGAAAGGTATCCATACTTAAGGGCATTCATGCCAGAACAACAAGCTCCTGAAGGCGAGTTGATTTCCATATTGCCGTTTTTCAGAAATCCATGCACCATTGAGGCATGTGAAGGTAAAATCTGATCCGGGCTGGAAGTTCCACAAGACAAAAGTTCGATATCATTGGTCGTAAAATCTTCATCACACAGTTGCTCGACCGCCTCTTTAGTCAGTTGGGCATTATTATGGGTAACCTCGCCATTTTTGTCAATGGCATAGTATCGGGTGGTAATTTTATTGTTGCGCAGAACGATTCGGCGTGCTTTGGATACTCTTCCGTCTATAACTCCGAGCTTTTCCTCCATTTCATCGTTCCCGATGGGGTTGTTCGGTAGAAATTTTGCGATTCTTGTGATGAATACATCCTTCATTAACTCTCCTTTAGCGCCACGGAGGAATAATACGCTCTTTCCCTATTCCTTTTGCGGCTCATCGGCAAATAAGTCAGCAAAAATACAACAAAAACTATTGGTGCTATGGCCCATATCGCAAATTGCAAATAATATTTGAATACCCGGATCCATTTCAATCTTTCAGGTTCTCCAGGCCCGCCTTTTTTGATGATAAGGTCGGCCCATTTTGAGAAGATTATATTGCCCCGCTCATCGGTTCGCACCAAAAACGGATTAATGTTAACACTTTTAAGGGCAACCAATTTTTCTTGTAGGTCTGAAAAGTTTCCTGATTCCAAAGATTCCTTTATTGGTAGGCCGAACCTCGTGGCTTCTGCAATGTCCTTATCGGAAACCCCGGGTTTCGGAAAAACCCCCAAATACCTATCTTTCCTTCCTGAGAACATCCAATGTGAAATGGTTATTACGCTGATATGGTTGATATTTCTGTCGACCAATGCAATATGACCGACCAAATTTGCCTCGATGGATTTCAAGAGACGTTTAAGTTTCTCTTGTGCTTGGATCCACATATTTCTGCAAGCCAGAACGGTTACGACTGGAGTATCTTTCAAAAGTTTTTTGGCAAATTCGGATTTTAAAAAAGAATTTATAGGGATGGACGGCGTCAAAAACCAGACCTGATACCCCAAGATCACCAAATCATATTTTTTATTTAGAATTTCTTCTTTAGGAGGATGGAATCCACAGGGAATTTGAAGAAATGACTCTGGAAAAACATCATAAAAATTTTTTTGCCTCCAAGGGAACTCGAATTCCGGATCCGACTGGATCTTGTAGTATGTAAAGTGGGTATTTTCATCTTTCAACGACCTGGTAACGTTCTCGATGATATCGAACAGTTGACCTGTCTGAGTGTAATATATAACCAGGACTTCTTTTCTTTTTTCATACTTAACTATAATCTTCCCAAAAATCAAAATAATTGAACCATTGCAACGGATATTTTTTCAAGACCCACTCCATGCTCTCCGTATATTCTTTTAACATCCCTTGTGCGTCAAGCTCCTTTGCTTCCGCCGTTCTGGCATAAAGCTGGTAGTTTCTTTTTTTGCCTTTCATTACATAGACAAAAAGAACGGGAACTTTCAAGCGCGAAGCCAGTCGAAAAGGGCCCAAAGGAAATTTCGCCGGCGCTCCCATAAATTTTTCGGTCAAGTATTTGCTGCCCGGTAAATACCGATCACCGGTAATCACCACCAACCCACCTCTTTCCAAGGCAGCATGAATTTCGAAAATGTGCGACATATCGTCCTTGACCAAAATAAGCTCCAAGCTTGTGGCCGTGCTCATTTTATCGAGATAGGCACTGATATGTTCTTGTTCGGCCGGGGTGGTAACCATGCTTATTTTCGAAATGGAATATCTGTTCTCTAGAAAATAGTGTGAAATCTCAAAATTACCGACGTGACCGCTGATCAATATGCCGCCCTTTTTCTTTTTAAGGAGGGCGTCGATTTTTTCCATTCCGTCATGGGTGTAATCAAAGGTTTCTTGTAGACCGGTGGATACTGTTACCCTGTCGCTCAATGTTTGACCCAGCTTATAATAATTTTTGTAAATACTGATAATACTCTTGAATCTTGAATACCCAAGCCTTTTTCTGAAGTATTGATAAACGGCCTTTGAGCCTCGCCATGAAAATAAAAAGTAGTAAAGTACAATGGTGTGAAGAAGTAGATAAGCACCGTTGACACCAAAATTTTTGAGAACGAAAATATAGATTTTGTACCCTAAAAGTGTTCCTTTAGATTTTCCTTCCCATTCGGTGGCCATTCATTGTTGGTTGTTGGTAGTGTTCAGGCGAGCTTTCGTTCGATAAGATCATAAAAGTCTTGTAGGGTCATAATATTGACAAAGTCTTCGCCTACCAATTTTACCCCGAAATTGCTCTCTACTGCGACGACAAGATCAACAAAGTCTAAGCTATCAAGCTCCAAAGCATCTTTTAAATTGGCTTCGGGAGCAATCTCTTCTTCGTCAACTTCAAATTCATCAATAAGAAAGTCGTTTATTTTTTCAACTATAACTTCTTTGGTCATCTTTCGCTAGTACTTTTTAATAATCAAAGCCGAGTTTGTACCGCCAAACCCGAATGAATTGGACAAAAATACGTCAATTTTTTTATCAATTGTTTGCTTGGCGATGTTTAATTTGGCTGAATCTTCATCTGGTTTTTCCAAATTTATGTTAGGTGCCACAAAAGAATGTTGCATCATCAGCATTGAATAGACGACCTCGCTTGCACCGGCCATCCAACACTCGTGACCGGTCATCGATTTCGTAGAACTTACAAGCGGATCGTTCTTGCCAAAAACTTCATAAATGGCTTTCGCTTCGTTGGCATCACCTACTGGGGTCGAGGTGGCATGGGCGTTGACATAATCGATGGCCGAAGCATCCACTTTTGCATCTTCCAAAGCCCTGTTCATCGCCCGCGACGGACCTTCGGCATTGGGTGTGGAAATATGTTCGCCATTTGATGAAAAACCGTAGCCGATGACTTCTCCCAATATGGGCGCATTTCGTGCGATTGCCGATTCATAACTTTCCAGAATAACGGATGCACCGCCGCCGCTTGGGACCAATCCGTCGCGATCTTTGTCGAACGGTTTTGATGCTTTTTCTGGATTTTCAATATTGACTGCAAACACTCCAAGTCCATCGAAACTGCCCATTGCTAAATAATTGATTTCCTGCGCTCCTCCTGCAATGATGCAATCTTGAAGACCGCTCTTGATCAAATGATAGGCCATGCCGATGGAATGCGAGCCACTGGCGCAGGCGGCACTTATGGTAAAATTGACACCTTTCAATTTGAAAAGAGTGGCAAGGTTCATCGTAACGGTCGAATTCATTGCCTTGAATATGGCACCTGAACCAACAAGGGTAGTATCGCCTTTCTCTTTAATGATATCCACCGATTCTATAGTAGATTTGGCAGTACTATCGTTTCCATATATAATGCCGACTTCGTTTTTGTCAAGAAAGTCTTGGTCTATTTTGGCATTTTGCAAAGCTTCAATGGTGGCCATATAAGCGTATTGAGCTTCTTGCCCCATGCTTATACGCTGTCTTCTAGAAAGCAAGGGCTTCAAATCGGGTTCTGGCACCATTCCCGTCAGGGGAGAACGATAGCCGAAATCTGCCCGTGCTTGATCAAAGACGATTCCTGATTTTCCTGCATAGAGCGAATCTTTGACCTCATCGAGATTTTTGCCGATACAAGAATAAATGCCCATGCCTGTAATTACTACTCGCTTCATAATTCATTTGTCGATTTTGGTAGGATAACCTAAAGTAAGAAAGTTTCAGTTTTTTGCTTTGCAAAATTGCAAAATATCGGTTAGATGGCACGCAGATGACGCTGATTATTATGATAACTGAAGATTTTATCTGCGATAATCTGCCCGATCTGCGTTATCAGCGTTCCGTTTTTTAAGAATATATACCCCCGTTGATGTTAATTACCTCTCCGGTAATATATGAAGACTTATCGGATGCCAAAAAAGACACCACATGGGCAACTTCTTCGGCCGTTCCGAATCTGTTGGCAGGGATGATCTTTTTCAATTCTTTTTCGTCTAGTTCGGCGGTCATGTCGCTTTTAATAAAGCCAGGCGCGACCGCATTTACCGTGACGTTTCTTTTGGCGACTTCTTGTGCAAGAGCCTTGGTCGCCCCAATGACTGCGCCTTTGGCCGCGGAATAATTTGTCTGCCCCGGAGTACCCTTGAGACCGGAAACCGAAACCATATTAATGATTCGGCCATATTTATTGACCAATAATTTTTGGATCAGGGTATTGGTCACGTTATAAAATCCGTTGAGGCTGGTATCGATGACCTTCGACCAGTCTTCTAGGGGCATCCACATAAAAAGCCCGTCTTTTGTGATTCCAGCGTTGTTTACAATCACTTCGATGACAGCATCCTTGTTTTTGTCATGCCAAGATTCCAAAATAGATTTTACCCCATCGCCATCGACAACATTGAATTGTAACAACTCTCCTTTTCCCCCGGCTTCCTCAACTAATTTCAAGGTTTCCTCTGCAGCTTCCTTGTTACTGTTATAGTTGATCAAAAGGCCATAATCCAAATCTTTTGCTAACTGGAGACAAACGGCTCGACCGATACCTCGAGAGCCACCTGTAACTAATGCGTATTTTTGCTTTTCTATTTTTTTATCCTCCATTAGATATCATTCCAACGAACTAATTGGCATCAGCAAAGTTCTCCGCATTTTTGTACCACTTGTTGCCTAAGAGTTCTCCTTTCGTATTAATAAAACCCCAACCTTTTTTGGTCTTGACCCTTGCGAGACCATTGATAAAACCTTTTTCGGCATTCTTTTTAAGAAAAGAAAATCCTGCGGAAATATCATATTCCATGGGAATTACGAGTTTGCCGGACTTATCGATAAACCCCCATAACTTCTCTTTCACAGGCGCAAGGCCATCGGCCGAAAATGTTTCTGCATCCTTATATTCGAAATCGATGACTTGTTCTCCTTTTTCATTGATATAGCCCCATTTTTTGTCCTTGAGCACTGGTGCCAATCCATTTGAAAAAGCACGGACCTTGTCAAAGGAAGGCTCGATTACCCATTCGCCTTTATTATTGATGAAACCTATTTTTTCATCTTTTTGTGCATAGGTTAGGTCTGAACTTGCCTTGAAATCCCAGATTTTTGTCGCATCGGAAACCGGAGTGAACCTTCCGTTGACAAAAACCCCGAAATCGGATCCCTTTTTCCCCCAAACACCGTTAGTGTTATAGGTTCCGACTTCTTCATATTCAGCAGGAATAACAACTTCCCCTTTTGCATTGATCAGCCCCCAAAGCTCTCCCTTTCGAATTTTGGCATGCCCGTCCCAGAACTTTTTGACGGTTTCATGGGTCGGTTCGAGAATAAGTTTTCCGTCTCCTATATAATGCAACACCCTCTTCAAAATCGAAATATTTATCGGGAGGGTCGACCTCCAAAACCTCGCCCGAAGTTTTGATATAATTCCATTGATCATCCTTGAAAACCAAGGCCAATCCTGAATTAAAGGCCTTGACTTTGTCATATTGCGGTTCGATGGCCCATTTTCCGGAGGTATCGATAAATCCCCATTTTTTGCCATCTTGGGCAGCGGCCAGTCCATTTGAAAAACTTGCGGCTTTTTTGAAGTCTGTCTGTAAAACATAGCTGCCGGAGGTATCGATATACCTGACCTTGCCATCCTCTACGACTTTTGCCAATTCTTGGGCATACGATGAAATGATGCCAAGCACTAAACATAAAATAAGAGTAATTTTGATTTTCATATCGCTAGTATTTAAAATAATTATCTGTTTTTCAAAGGTTGGATTAGAAAACATTAGTGTCCGATAAAAGATATAAGACCGCTTACTTCGACAAGCTCAGCACAGGCCGCTTTAAGACGCAAGAATCAAGACTTGATCGTAGCTATCAGATAAACAATGCTTTAAATTATGATAAATTTTAGTGGAAATGTAAATTTAAAAAAGCAAAAAAGCAAGGTGTGTCCTTTTCAAAATCACTCGATCTATTGCTGCATATCGTTTTCAGGCATTATTGTGAATTTTAATCGGACAACAATGATTAGAAAATAGAATAGAGATAAGAGAAGGTAGCCTTCTTCTTTCTAGGTTTTGCAATCGCTTAAAGTCTATTTTCTTTATTCTATTCTCCTTTTTCTATGTCTCTTTTTTTAGCTGTTCTTATGGTTAGTGATAAAATCCTTCACTTGGTTAACATAAGGGTACATGATCAAGTCTTCTTTGAACGGGGGAACGATTTTTCGAACGGCATCATACATGTTTTTGGTCTTGGTGGAAACCTTATCCTGCACTTTTAAATATTCAATTGCCTGAACAACGGTAATCATCTCTATCGCGATAACTTCAAAGGCATTTTCAATAACCTTCTTGGTAATAAGTGCAGCGTTCGCGCCCATACTCACGATATCTTGGTTATCGTTGTTATTGGGGATACTATGCACATACATTGGGTTCGACAGCATTTGATTCTCTGCCGTGGTCGAAGTGGCCGTAAATTGAACGCCTTGCATACCGAAGTTCAACCCTAAAGTACCTAAATTGACAAATGGCGGTAAAATATCGTTCAGTTTTGAATTCAATAAATAATTCAACTGGCGTTCCGCCAACATGCTCATTTTCGTAACGACGATTTTAAGTTTGTCCATTTCCAAGGAAACATAGTCGCCGTGAAAATTTCCCCCGTGGTACACATGTTTTTTCTCAACGTTCACGATGGGGTTGTCATTGGCCGAATTTACCTCTTGAATCAAAATGCGTTCGACTTCATTCAAAGTATCTAGGACCGGGCCAAGAATCTGGGGTACGCATCGCAAGGAATAATACTCCTGAACTTTTTCCTCAAATACCGATACACCACCATTGGTGTCGGTGTAAAGATGGTGTTCGCGCTTGCGCGTCAAGCTACTGTCGTTCAAATGACTGCGCATCGATCGGGCTATTTCCCGCTGCCCATGGTGCTTTTTTGTTTCGTTAAGATCAGATGAAAGATGATCATCGTAAGCCTGCACAATTTCATTTATTGCAGAGGAGCAACTGATCATCCATTCGAGAAGCCTTCTTGTATAGATGGCATTGACAATACCGATACCGGTCATTACCGAGGTGCCATTGATAAGGCCAAGCCCCTCGCGTAGCTCGACGTGGATGGGCTCGATTCCTTCAATTTCAAAAACCTCTTTTGTCGGTCTTCGATCACCTTTATAAAATACCTCGCCCTCGCCGATAAGCACTAGGGCCAGATGCGCCAATTGTACAAGATCGCCACTCGCACCCACCCCACCATGTTCATAAATAAGCGGTACGATATCTTTATTGATCAAAGATGCCATAACCTCGATTACAGAGGTGTGCACCCCTGAATAGCCCAGACTAAGCGTATTCAAACGGGCCAACATGGCTGCTTTGACATATTTAGGCGGAATAGGATTGCCCGTACCCGAAGCGTGGCTTCGAATTAGATTGTACTGTAATTGTACGGTCTGCGAATCCTTTATTTTGTATTGGGCCATGGGCCCGAAGCCCGTATTGACGCCATAAATGACTTTATTCTTAGAAAATTCTTTTAAGAAATCGAAACTCTCCTGTACGGTTTGAATTACCTTGTCATCAACAGATACTTTTTCCTCATCGAAAATTATTCTGTAAAAATCCGTTATTTCTAACCTTCCCTTAATTTGTGGCATCTATGGTTGATTCTGTCAGGTATATGCAATACCTTAGTAAACAAGTTCGAATAAAAATAAGCAAATCGATCGGCAAATTTAAGATAATTGACGGATTGACGAAGCTAATAGACTAAATATGCGTATGCCGGAAAATGTCGACGTTTTGATTATCGGTGCAGGCCCTTCAGGTTGTGTTGCCGCTTCATATCTGCACAACGAGGGATTTTCAATAAAAGTAGTCGAAAAAAACAAGTTTCCAAGATTTGTCATCGGGGAAAGTCTGATACCAAGATGTATGGATCATTTTGAGGCCGTTGGATTGTTGGATTGTCTCAAGGAAAAAAACTTCGAAATTAAAAAAGGCGCACGTTTCATGCAAGGCCCTGTCGTCTGTGAGTTCGATTTTAGCAAAAAGCATACCGATGGATGGGATTGGACGTACCAAGTACCAAGGGCCGATTTCGATAAAACCTTGACAGATGAATTACAGCGCAGGGGAGTAGATATCGATTTTGAAAAGGAAGTCATAGCCGTGCAATTTTCAGGAGGTGTTTCTCAAACTACAATTAGAGATCTTGAAGGGAAAGAATCTACGATAACCGCAAAATATATCATCGATTCCAGCGGATATGGTAGGGTGCTGCCCAGGTTGTTGGATTTGGACAAACCTTCCGAACTCGGAAAGCATTCCTCAATATTCACCCATGTGAAGGATGTCAGAAGGCCCGAAGGCTGGGATGGCCATCGAATTACTTTTGATATTGTGAGTACTTCTACCTGGTTGTGGGTCATTCCTTTTTCAAACGGATATACCAGTATCGGTTATGTAGGGCCAACGGAATATCTAGAATCTTTCGAAGGGAGTAATGAAGAACGGCTGCGTGAAATGATGAAACTTTCTGACTATTATGTAGATCGTTTCAAAGATCTGCCCTATGAATTCGACCCCAGAATAATCAAGAATTACTCAAAATCGGTAAAACAACTTTACGGAAAAGGTTATGTGCTGACCGGAAACAGCGCCGAGTTTCTAGACCCCGTTTTTTCGTCGGGAGTTACCTTTGCCACCGAATCGGCACATTTGGGCGCGCAGCTTATTGCAAAAGAACTTCGAAACGAAGAGGTCGATTGGGAAGTCGATTACACCCGATACATTTTAGAAGGGGTAAATGTTTTTGCCACTTATATAAAAGAATGGTATACGGGGAATCTTCAAAAAATATTCTTTAGCGGATCGGAAAACCCGGTAATCAAAAGTCAAATATGTGCTGTGTTGGCAGGCTATGTTTGGGATAAGAGCAATCCGTTTGTGAAGAACCACGATCGCTTGGTCAAAACGGTGGCCCACATAACGGATCTTGAAAAAGAGATGCCCGAATAAGTTGCCTAGTGTCGACACGACACTAGGTTTTTCTACAAAAGAATTTGGCCGACCAGCGACCTAGTTCGCCGAATGCCGTGGTCACTTTCTCAAATTCATCGCCGTCGGCAATTCCATGAATTTGTAGGGGCTTTGTAGAGAACAAAAGTGTTTCAAGGTTGTCAGTTCGATAGATTTCATAGGTAACTTCCAATTCCGCCTTTTGATGCCATAAGACGATATCTTTCCCGGGGTCGATGAACAAGACTTTTACTACCATTGTGTGGTCGGCCTCCTGATAATTTCTTGAAACCGTAACATGTCTATCCTCCAAACGAAAATCATTGAACTCCTTGATGAAGGTCGGCTCATACCGGTTCGCCCGGTTTTTAAACCACAATTCCTTAAACTCTTCTCCGGATCCGGCTTTTTTGTTTTCCCTTTTATTGACTTGAAATTCAAGAAATTCCTTTTCGGAATTGAACTTATGCACTTCAAGATCTGAAGGATATTCAAAAATAATCTTATATTGCTTGACACCAATAATACTATCGATGCTGCCTTTGTCGGCCTCGAATTTCTGACCAAAGGCCGAACAGGAAATGAATAGTGCTGCTATAATGAAAAGTTGTTTGGTCATTTCGCTGAAAATTAGTGGGGATGCAATCTAAACCATTTTTGAAAATCCCCCAAAATAAAACCTGTCAGCCGACGGGCAGGTTCCAAAATCCCGTTTTTCGGACATTGGAATTTAATGAAATTTTTTAAAATTCTCTTTCTTTTTTAAAAGCGCTTCTGTCAGAGTGCCTAATCTAGTACGCTTTTTTTTCTATCATTTTGGTAAAAGACTTACCGGTCTTTGCATAACCCTCTCCAATACGATCTTCGTTGTCGAAGCTGCTTCCCCACTGGTCTCCGGGAGCGTTTTTACTTGAGACCTCTAAAACCACATTATCACGGTTTGCCGTTTCAACAAACTTCAATCGGGTGGTTACTTTAGCCGGTTGTTTCATGATACCCGCATCCCATCCCGGAAACACCCAAATGGTCTCAACGACCAATGTATATTTCGCCTCGGTAAGGCCTTCGCCGAATTTGTTACCATGGTCTTCGTACAGATATCTATTCATCAATTCTAGAAATTTTGGGGCGTAGATCAATTCGCGGGCGGCGATCCAGCCTTTTTCCCATGTTTCACCCTTGCCCGGACTTTCCTCTTCCAGTTCGGCCGAGTGTTCTTTTACATATTCGTCGTTGGTCAAATTCTTTTTTAAAAGTGTCATGTTATCATAGACAAACTCAACGTTTATCTCTTTTTGACCTTTGATAAAATCAAAACCTCCTTTTTCGATTTTCATTTTTTGTGCGGTAATGGCACCAGTACTTAAAAGAACCATTGCCAAGATGATAAAGCTTTTCATTTTGGTCAGTATTTAAATTAATATTTATTTCTATTGTTGTCCGATTATAATTATTTAAATCTATTTAAAGCCTTGCTATTGCTAAGTTTAAAGGGTTCTTAAAATAAGACACTTTGCTTTTGGATAATATAATGAAAATTATAGGATGTAAAATTCACATATCATTGCCAAGCAGGTTATCAGTTAGTTACGGTCGCATCTTTATTCTAACAGCGAAGCGGTCTTATATCTTTTACCGTACAACAATGTATTTATTTCTTGATTTATTAAAACTGAAGTTCAAAGTTAACATTTTGTCAATCATCAACAGCGGCAAAGACCATTTGGCGAAATTTCCAACTGGTTTGACTTCCCGTATTTCCCTGGGTTTGCTTCATGAGAACCCCGATTATTTTCTCCTTTGGATCGGCAAAATACTGGGTGCTAAAGTAACCGCCCCAGTCGAACGTGCCTTCGCTACCTTCCCCGCCTGCATCCTGCCCTTCTTCAGTAACTACCCCAAAGGCAAGTCCGTAGTGCTTTTTACCTTCTCCGAATTTTTCTTCGGTCTGATTTCCCATGAGGCTTTGAACGGTCGTTCTGCTTAAAATGCGTTTTCCATTCAGTTCGCCGTTGTTCAGGTACATCTGTAAAAAGGTAGCATAGTCCTTTGCCGTGCTAGAGAGTCCGGCACCACCTGAGAAAAATCGTTTCGCGCCTTTTTTCGGATAGTCGGTATCGTAAAAAGTGACCGGGTAATTTTTCCATTTGCCATCCTTTTTATGCTGTACGGCCACCAAACGGTCGTGTTTTTCCTTCGGAAGATAAAACCAGGTATCGTTCATGCCCAAGGGGTCAAATATTCGCTTTCGAAGGAACTCGTCAAAGGGCATACCTGAAACCACCTCTATGAAATAACCAAGAACGTCAAGCCCTTCGCTATAGGTAAACTTTTCCCCTGGATTATGATGAAGGGGCAACTTTGCCAATTTCTTGACACTTTCTTCAATGGAAATATTTTCGGTGGTAAACAGATCGGTAATGCCTGCTTTGGCATAGATTTTTTTGAAACGTTCGTCACCGTCGATAACCCCATAGCCTAAACCGGAAGTATGTGTGATCAGGTCGCGGATGGTTATTTGGGCCTCCGCGGGTTTGGTCGTGTAGGTAGAATCTGTCTCAATGAACGTATCCAATATTTGCGCTTCGCCGAATTCGGGAATGTATTTCGAAATGGGGTCGTCCATGCGAAATCTACCTTCCTCCCAAAGCATCATGACCGCTGTTGAAGTGATGGCCTTGGTCTGGGAGGCGATTCTGAAAATGGAATTTTCGTCAAGCTTTTCGCCTTTTTCGTTGGCCGACCCATGAGCCTTGTGATAAACGATTTTTCCGTTTCGGGCGATTAAAGCTACTACGCCGGGTACTTGGTTTTCTTGAATTGCGTTTTGTAGCATCGCATCGATCCGATCGATCCGTTCTTGTGACATGCCGACTTCTGCCGGTAGTGCCTTGGAGAGAGGTGGCGAGGTTTTTACGGATTTTGTTTGGGCGGTAAGGGTCAGAAAGGCTATGAGGAAAAGGGTTGTTAGGGTTGTTTTCATTTTCTATGAGTGGATTGATTGTTATTTGATTTTTGCCGTAAAGCTTAATCGTGGATTTCGCTAACCTCATGGTCTAATCTATGATGGTCTTTTGAACCCCAATTAGCTTCTTCGCCGTCTTCAAGTTCAGTAATGAATTTCTCGATTTTATGGTAACTATATACTTGTTTACACTATGATTACATTCATTAAAAACATTTTTAAATGAAAAGATGAATTCGATAAGAGATATGGATTCATGTTAAGAAACAAAATAGTTTCCAATAAATCTTATCACGATGTTAAGACTTTTCATCTTCAGAATTTTCAGGAAAAAGGTAAGGCATGATTTTAGCCTTATTATTTGGTAGAAATTCGTCGATAAATCTTAACTGTTCTTCTTTTTGTTTTCCTAAACAGTTTTCAAGCAAATAAGCCGTAGAGTGGAACAACTCTAGATGTTCTTTACCCATTACTTCCTTATAATATTCTGATATTTCATCAATTTTTTCTTTTGTCACCTCATGCATTATATCTCTAACCTTACCGTCATCAGCTATTAAATTTGAAGCTTTACCTAAAACAGTTTCTTCGTTCATCTTCACGTATTCTTTAACTTTTTTAATATCGAAAATCTCAAAAAAAGTTTTCACGCTATTAAGAACTTTATTTTGCATAAAAAACAAAGCGACTAATATTGCCAGTACAACGGAGTTTACAATTTCAAGGTATTCCATTAAGTGTTTTTTTGGTTATTTGATAAATATATAAAATTCCTACACAAACTAAATAATTCACAAAGTAGACGTTAATTACACTAAATAATTAAAATTGGTGTAATTAAAGTATTATCTTAGCTATGTAATATACTAGCAATGATAAACCAAGACTTCAATTCCATTTTAGAACTAATCCAAGCCTTTCCTGACCAACAGTCTTGCATTGACCATTTGGAAGCTTTAAGGTGGAACGGAAACGTTGTAAGTCCTTTTGATGCCGATTCTAAAGTCTATAGCTGTAAAGGCAATAAGTACAAGTGCAAGAACACAGGAAAGTACTTCAATGTAAAGACTGATACCATTTTCGACAACACTAAGATTGAATTACAAAAATGGTTTCTTGCCATTTGGTTAGTTACTTCACACAAGAAAGGAATTTCATCTTTACAATTAGGGAGAGACTTAAATATTACTCAAAAATCTGCGTGGTTCATGTTGAGCCGTATTCGTCAATGTTTTGGCTTAGACAATGATTCTAAACTTGACAACGAAGTTGAAGCAGACGAAACCTTTGTAGGTGGAAAGAACAAAAACAGACACGCCAACAAAAAGACTTACGGCAGTTCTGACGACAAAGCACCAGTTTTAGGGATGGTAGAGCGCAATGGAAAAGTTATCGCTAAGAAAGTGCCTAATACGACTTACGAAACCCTATCAACCGAAATACTAAGAAGTGTAAATGAAACCGCTAAATTATATACCGATGAATATTCATCTTACAAGAAACTAAAGCGAGTTTACGACCACCAAACAGTAAAGCACCACAGACGCCAATACGTTAAAGGTAGAGTGCATACAAATACAATAGAGGGTTTTTGGTCATTACTAAAGCGTGGTATCTTTGGTATCTATCACTTTACTTCACTAGTGGGTACTAAAAAATATAACAAGTTCTTTGAAATTCCTTGTATATCGTATTTACGGCAATTTTTGGTAGCGTGACGATTTGAATCGGAAAATAGGATTTTTGTTTAAAAATCCCATGAACCAAGGTAAATATGTCTTCGCCCAGATTACCGAATTCCTTCCGCGAAGGGTTTTCGACCGTATCGTAAAGGAACATCACGGCAACGGATACGTCAGGAGTTTCACCTGTTGGAACCATGCTCTGCATGGTCTTTGGGCAACTGACCTCAAGGGACGGTATGCGGGACCTGATTTTGAGCCTAGAGGCACACCGCCCCAAATACTACCATTTGGGGTTCGGGACATCCGTTACCAGACGTAACCTTGGCAAGGCCAACGAAAAGAGAAGCCACAGGATCTTCGAGGAGTTCGCCTACGCCCTGATCGCCGAGGCCAGGAAAAGTTGTTACCGTGACGATTTCGAGATCGATGTGGATGGCAACGTGCATGCCCTTGACTCTACGACGATAGACCTTTGCCTGAGCGTGTTCTGGTGGGCGGAGTTCCGAAAGGCCAAGGGAGGGATAAAGCTCCATGTGCTTTATGACGTAAAGACATCGATCCCCGGCTTCCTCCATATATCCAATGCGAGCCTCCACGATGTCAACGTGTTGGACATACTTGCGTACGAGGCCGGAAGCTTTTACGTGATGGACAAGGCGTATATCGATTTTGCCCGGCTGTACGAGATACACCTGCAAAAGGCCTTTTTCGTTACCCGTGCCAAGAAGAACATGCGCTTCAAAAGGATGTACTCGACAAGGACCGACAGGGTCAAAGGCATAAAATACGACCAGATAGGAAAACTAGAAGGACGCCATGCCAAAAAGAGCTATCCCGAAAAATTCCGGCGCATAAAGTATTTTGACGGTGAGGCCGAAAAGGAATTCATTTTCCTGACCAACAATACGGATCACAATGCCACCGAGATAGCGATGCTGTACAAGAAACGCTGGGAGGTGGAACTGTTCTTCAAATGGATGAAACAACATCTGAGAATAAAATCATTTTGGGGGATCAGCATCAACGCGGTCAAGATTCAGATCTATTGTGCAATCATAGCCTATTGCCTTGTCGCCATAATCGGGAACAAACTCAAATCAAAGCGTAGAATCTACGAAATATTACAGATATTGAGCATATCGCTACTCGACAAAACCCCTGTAAGAGAGATACTTACAGATTACGATTACAAAGATGTCAAAGAACTAGAATCTAAACAATTGAAAATCAATGGGTTTTAAGTACCCACTAATGACTTTACTTCTAAAAAACACTTACAGTTGTACGTTGACGAATTTGTTGTTAGATACAATTCAAGAAAACACCCTGAAGCAATGAGATTTAATTTATTTTTGAAAAATACAGAACACAGAATCACTTATAAGGAATTGATAAATGGGTAATTTAGAAGAGCAAAAAAACTTTTTGTTCTATTCAACGCATGATGGAACAACTAATATTCAGGTTATTTTGGATGATGATACCGTTTGGGTAACTCAATCTAGCATGGCTGAAATTTTCGACACCACAAAACAGAATATTAGCCTACACTTATCCAATATTTACAAAGAGGGAGAACTCAATAAATTTTCAACTGTCAAGGAAATCTTGACAGTTCAAAAAGAGGGAGGTCGGGACGTTCAGCGAACCATTGAGTTTTACAATCTTGACGCTATAATTTCTGTAGGGTATAGAGTAAATTCCCCTAAAGCCACTTTGTTTAGGATTTGGGCTACTAGTATTATAAAAGAGTATTTGATAAAGGGGTTCGCTCTGGACGATGATAGACTTAAACAAGGTAAGACTTTGTTTGATAAGGATTACTTCGATGAATTACTCGAAAGAATTCGTGAAATCCGTGCGTCAGAAAGGCGTTTTTATAAGAAAATAACCGACATATATTCTTTAGCTATTGACTACGATTCTAAAGCTAAAATATCTCAAACATTCTTTGCTACGGTACAGAATAAGTTGGAATATGCAATAACTCATCATACAGCTTCGGAAATAGTAAAACTTAGGGCAAATTCAAAATTGCCAAACATGGGTTTAACAAGTTGGAAAAATGAGAAAAGGGGAGGTAAGATTTTAAAATCAGATGTTTCCGTTGCTAAAAACTATTTCAACCGCGATGAAATATCAGAGTTAAATATTTTGGTCAACATGCTGCTTGATTTTGCGGAATTACAAGCAAAAAGAAATCAAGGGATGACTATGAAGGATTGGGTTGAAAGACTAGATGCCTTCATTAAATTCAATGATTACGATTTACTAAAGGATGCTGGTAAAGTTAGGGCTACCGCGGCAAAGTCTTTTGCAGAAAAGGAATTTTCCAAATTTAGAATAGTTCAAGACGTAGAATTTAAATCTGACTTTGATAAATTTGTTGAACAATCAAAATCTGGAAAATTACCTAAAGAAAATAAGCACAATCTTCCGCCTTGGCCTGATGATGAGAAGGAAGAATTCTCTACGTTCAATAAGAAACTTAAAAAAGGATTAGAATGGAATCCTAAGAAAAATAAAAAATAACATGAATCCGAAAATTGATATACTAACGGAAGCCGTTGTAAAAATGGAAAATCTATTTGAAGTCTATAATCCAGACGATGTAGAATCGGTAAGTATGCTAAATTATTCAGTAAATTCAAATGAATTGATGTTGCACACGGCTTAAAGAAGCAAACCACAACGAAGAATTCATTCCCATATTTGAAGCCTTAGAAAAAAGAGTTGCAGCTGTGAAGGCTAAAGCTAATCTTTAAAAATAGCACATCGGTTTTGACCGTTTCGTCTTGGTTACTGCCCTAAAAAAGCGAACATTGACATTGTGCATACGCTCCTTGAAACACAAGAATACCTTTAGCGGACTTTTTCCCTTGCTCTGCGTTACTGAATTAGCCGTAACGTAACCAAAAAGGTTGAACTTGTAAAAAAACAGGATGGCTCTACATCCGAAATCCGACTTTTCTCATTAGTGTAAAGTAGTATATAGTTTCGTGAATATCAATGATATAAACGTTCATAAACGAAAACAAACGTTTATGAACGTTTACAAACGAAAGTAATTATTTTCCGACCGAATAAAAGTTGAGGCAGGCTCTAGGTTTGTGGTGTCGGAGGATAGTCCGCCGATAGTATCAATTGTTTAACCATGAGTTTCCCGCCGTTGCGGGAAAGAAATTAAAAAATCATTTATTATGAACGCACTTAAAAACAAAGTACAGTTGATCGGTAACTTGGGCCAAGACCCTGAAATCGTAACCTTAGAAAATGGTAGCAAGCTCGCCAAGTTTACCATTGCCACAAACGACTTTTACAAGAACGCCCAAGGCGAAAAAGTAGAGGACACCCAATGGCACAATGTGGTCGCTTGGGACAAGCTCGCCGATATCGCCGAAAGTTATCTGGCCAAGGGCAAACAAATTGCCGTCGAAGGCAAGTTGACGCACCGCTCTTACGAAACGAAGGAAGGCGAAAAACGCTACTTTACCGAAGTCAGATGTAACGAGCTTTTGATGTTGGGAAAGTAGAGCCCTCCTTAATCTCCCCAAAGGGGGAGACCTGTTAAGGGTAGAAAGATGTGAACCGTCTGTCAGTAAAAACAGATGGACGGTCCATTTTATATAGCATGTCGGTCGAACATGTCAGTCCGAGCGCCCGCCTGAATGACAAAGTCGGGCAGGCAGTCGAAGACCATACCGGCACAGAGATCAATCAATACCTAGCCAAAGTACTTTTAAAAATGAACAAAGAGATAATCATTTCCGATGAGATTGTTCACGGCAAGATTTATCATATCAGAGGGCAAAAAGTTATGCTTGACAGAGATTTAGCAGAACTCTACGGAGTCGAAACCAAGTATTTGAAACGTCAGGTGCGAAGAAATATCGAACGTTTCCCCGAAGATTTTATGTTTCAGCTTGAAAAAGAAGAACTTGAAAATTGGAGGAGACAAATTGGCACCTCCAATTCTTCCGATAACTTGAGGAGCCAAAATAGCACCTCAAGTTGGGGAGGCACCAGATATGCATCGATAGCGTTTGCAGAAAATGAATTCAAAAATTTAAGAGTGTAAATAATTTAGGAAATGAGCAAGGAAATAACCATCTCCGAAGAAATAATCCATGGCAAGATATATTATATGCGGAGTCAAAAAGTAATGTTGGATAGGGATTTGGCCGAACTGTATGGCGTTGAAACAAAAGTTTTAAAACAAGCTGTACGAAGAAACCTGAAACGGTTTCCCAAAGACTTTATGTTCGAGATGAGCAAAGTAGAGCTGACCCATTGGAGGTCACAATTTGTGACCTCCGATAACGACAAGTTCGGACTGCGATATGCACCATTTTGTTTTACCGAGCAGGGCGTAACTATGTTATCTTGCATTTTGAATAGTGATCGGGCAATTGCAGTAAACATTCGGATCATTAGAGTATTTGCAAAAATGAGAGAAGTGTTTGCAGATACCTTGAACTTAAAATTTGAAATCGAGGAAATCAAAAAGCAACTCTCAAACCATGGCAAGAACATAGAACTGGTTTTTGATTATCTGGATGAGCTGATCAAGAAGAAAGAAAATAACGAACCAAGAAAACGAATAGGCTACAAATCACAATAGCCGCACATAAGTATATTGAACAACAATCCATATTTTTACAACAATGACATCCGTAACGACTACACACCAAGATTTACTCCCCTTATTAAAAACCCATTTTGGCTACGACTCCTTTTTACCGAACCAATTGGCGGTGATCGAGGATGTGCTGTCAAAAAAAGATGTATTGGCCATCATGCCTACGGGCGGCGGAAAATCACTCTGCTTCCAATTGCCTGCTTTGGCTATGGAAGGCACCACCATTGTGGTATCGCCTTTGATCGCATTGATGAAAGATCAAGTAGATGTACTTCGTGCCAACGGAATCGTCGCTGCCTACTACAACAGTTCACAATCCCCGGAAACACAACAGGAAATTTTTCAACAGTTAAAAAAAGGCGAACTAAAATTGTTCTATGTCGCTCCGGAGAGCCTAGGTTCGTTCGGCAGCATTTTCAAAGAAATCGAAATCAGTCTGTTCGCCATCGACGAGGCGCATTGCATCTCGTCTTGGGGACATGATTTTCGCCCGGCCTATACCCAATTGGGAAGTTTGAAAGAGCGGTTTCCCGAGATACCCGTTTTGGCCCTGACCGCTACAGCGGATAAAACTACGCAAGACGATATTGCGGATCAATTGGCGATTCCGTACGCCGAAAGGCATTTGGCCTCTTTCAATCGACCGAATCTGTATTTGGAAGTCCGTCCCGCCCAAAACCGCATCAAACAGATTGTTGATTTTATTGGACACCGACCCGACGAAAGCGGTATCATCTATTGTTTGAGCCGGAAGAATACCGAGAAAATCGCCGAACGGTTGCGGGATTCCGGCTTCTCGGCCAAGGCCTACCATGCGGGTATGTCAACACAGGAACGTACACAGACCCAAGAAGATTTTGTCAACGACCGCATACCCATTATCGTGGCGACCATCGCCTTCGGTATGGGTATCGATAAAAGCAATGTGCGCTGGGTAATTCATTATAACCTGCCCAAAAATGTCGAGGGCTATTATCAGGAAATCGGCCGTAGCGGTCGAGATGGGTTACCTGCCCATACGCTGCTTTTTTACAGTTTTGGCGATGTAGCCCAGTTGCGCAGGTTTATTTCGGAAAGTGATAATGCCGAGGTCGAATATGCCAAACTCGAACGTATGCAGCAGTTCGCCGAGGCCTTGAGTTGCCGCCGCATCGCTTTGCTGAACTATTTTGGCGAGAATCTGACCGAAAATTGTGGCAATTGCGATATCTGTAACCGTCCGCCCAAATATTTTGATGGTACGCTGATGACCCAAAAAATCTGTTCCGCAGTGGCGCGGTTAAAAGAATCGGAACCTATGGGTACCGTGGTCGATGTGCTCAGGGGCGCGCAGAATGCGAATATTTACGAAAAAGGATTGCAAAGTATAAAGACTTACGGTGCGGTAAAAGATGTTTCTTGGCAGGATCTGCAGCAATACGTAATTCAACTTTTGAACCAAGGGGTGCTTGAAATCAATTTTAGGGAAGGCTCCCGAATCGCACTGACCCCCTTGGCGAAACAAATTTTGTTCGAAAGAAAAAAAGTACAGCTCGCCATTTTGGTCAAGGAAAAACCGAAGACAAAACGGGAACGGAGAGCTACGATCGAAAAAACAGAATTGTTCGAAAAACTCCGTGCGCTGCGCTATCAGATTGCCACCAAAGAAAATGTACCCGCTTATGTGGTCTTCGGCGATGCCAGTTTGAAGGATATGGAAGCGAAACTCCCTGCCAACGAACATGAATTTCTGGAAGTTTCCGGAGTAGGTAAGGCGAAGTTGGAAAAATATGCCGCCGTTTTTCTAAAGGCGATTGCCGAGCATCAAGCTTCCATGAAACATGAAACTTTCGCTCACAAGTAATCCCATATATGGTTCAAGAAAGGCTTGTCGGTCTCCAAAACCACTTTTAAACGTGCATTTATGCATTTTTAGGAATCTGATCCCCTTCCTTCGGAGGGGAATGTCCCAACAAATGATAGTGGATAAATTTGACACCGAAAAAGCCTTTATCCCTCCCGATAGATTGGGACTAAAGGGAGGACTTTTTATAGACTCTAGCCTCCCGACGCCTCGGGGTCAATCCCTTCAGGGCTTGGGCAAATAAAAACTGGCGGCTCTTTTGGGTAAATCCCTTTTACTCCGAACCTTTTGTGAAGACCGGATTCTCCATCGTTTCATAAAAATCAGCTATTATCTCGTCGCGGTCAAAATTTTCCCAGAGCAAAATTTTCCGTTCGTTATTTGGTCGCTCGACCCATTTATTATCTATTAGAATGGGGCAAGGAATGTTTTTTATCTCTCCCCAATCGGAGTTCTTCAAAACGGATAAGGCTACCATGTCGAAAAGTGGTCGCGAAAGTGTAACCTGTGAAGTGCCCATATGATCGAAAATGTGTTCAAAGAGATTTGCGGCATAATCACCGAAGTTGTCAAAAGTACCTCCATGTCTTCCCGTTATCGGTTCATTGGCTTTCGGGCCGAGACCGGCCATTTTTTGTTCGACTTCAGTCTTTGTAACCGCGACGGCATCGGTACCCGACGGTTTTCCATAGCGCACGGTAACCATTTCAAAAGGTATTTTACTATTCAAAACATAGTTCATTGCTATGGTATCATTGTCTTGATTGTATTCCCCTGGCTCAGGGTAATTACTGCCCAGCCAAACAATTTTTGTGCGTTCGGTAAATGAAGGGTCTTTTTTAATTGCCAAGGCGATATTGGTCAATTTTCCTACGGCAACAATGATCACGGATTCTTTTTTGGTTTCTTCTAACATAAAATCAACACCATCTTGGCCGTCATATTCCAATGGGTTAAAATTTTTGGAAATTTTCGCGAAATTACCTTCTGCTCCTTTCAATAGCGGTAGCGAATCCTTCAAATTGCACAATTGCATTATGCGTTCCGCCTCATCATAGTGACCTTGAACATCGGGGTCATTTCGAGTAGCGTTTGCAGTTATTCCCTTGACATCGAAAACGTCGCCGTTCAATAACATATAAGCAATTGCGAACTGGTCGTCCAATTCATTATTTGCGTCGGTGTCAAAAATCAACTTGATCTTGGTCACAGATTTTTCAAAGGCTTTTTCTGAAATTGTTTCGGGGTTTTCTGTTTTGATTTCCCTACAGGAAGAAATCAAAAAGAGTGTGCCTATACAGGACAAAAAGAAAAATCTAAGTTTCATTGGTCACAATCGTTAGTTGAAACCCTGCCCGCCGGCAGACAGGTTAGTGCAAGTCCGCCTTGGGCGGATTCTAAAATACTTATCGTTTATTTTTGGCCAGAAGCCCGATGTGGGAAGTTGGAAGACGATCGCTTCCGACTTCGGTCTTCCGACAAAAACGGATTTTAAAAAAAACGAATTTCATTCGTAAAAAAATCTATGTACTTGCAGTGCATAGTGGTTTAATTGCTTTTCTAAATATGGTTTCAAATCTAATGAAAAATACAAAATATTGATTATGGCTTCAAATATCTACCAAGTTAATGTGCTGCAATACCCTGATCATTCAGCCTTCAAAACGACAGAATGAGTTCCTTTTTTTGATTTTTCAAGAGATTTGTTTATGCCATGGTCGGCGTATTGTGCATGTAGTACATATGCCGCTTTGTCTAGACCGTCTTTCCGTCGCTTCTTAGTCTTGAAAGCACCTTCTGTTCCGACATAAAAAGTAAAATCGGAATCTTGAGCATTTTTAAATATCCATTCAAGGATTTGCAAAATCTTATCGGTTCCCAACTCAGGTTGGCCAGGCATAATTTCGTCGCCCCAAACACCTTTTGAACCCTCGCGAATTTTTTGCGCCAAGTATTCTTTGTTTTCCGGAGCAGGACTGTATCTATTGGCTATTTCTTCAAATGACGGCCCGATCAACTTGCCCTTGGCTTTGTGGCAAGTGAAACAGTTTGAGGAAGCCATTTTAGAAAGCATGTCTGATCTTGCAGCAATTTCTTCCTTGACGTACTTTTCAACTTTAGAAGAATCAGAAAAGTATGTCACGGTCAGAACAACTTCGCTACTATTGATTTCATCATATTCCGAATTCCCATCCTCTTGATCCGAAATAATAATGCGATAAGGTACTATGGTATTCCATTCCAATTTGACATTTTCGGAAGGGGAGATGATCTTGACCTTTGGAGCCGTGTTTTCCTGACCAGGCCAAAACGAAAAGATTAGGGTAAACAAGAAAAATAGAAGTATGGAGAGCAATTTGTTTCCCATGAATTATTATTCTAGGCCTGGTCGATTTCTTTGGCCACTCGATTACCTGAGCGAGTTGCCGCCTCGGTACCCCAATTCAAGTTGTCGGCATAGGCGCCTGAAAAATGAATGCGCCCCTCGGATTTCATGATGACCGGCCAGAATTTTTTAAGTTCCCCGATGGGAAAAGATAATCTTTCACAGGTCGAAGCATAGGGTTGCTTTGTCCAATCCCTACCTATGGCAAGTTCAATAGTATCTTTACCGGGGTAGACCTCACGAAAAGCGGCCAATGCGCGTTGTGGTGAAATACCGCCGGACCCTGTACCCAGAACAATAACGCGATGGGTGTCAACCTCATCCGCAGAATGCCAAACCGCCCATAAATCAGAATGCTCAAGGTTCATATTAATACTCAGGCCATCATCGAGCCAAAATTTTGAACTTGCCTGAAATACGAACCGCTGGTAGGAATCATAAGTGACATTTTCTAGGGCATATTGCTTTTCTGGACTAAGAACGGGTTTAACCGGGATCTTCATGAAAGCCGGCGGGGGAATACAGTTCACAAAGTGATCCGCAGTAATTTTTTTGGTTTCCTTGTTCTCGGCATAGGTAATGACCACGTTACTTTCATTGTTCTCGATGGAGGTAATCTTGCGGTTCAGCCAGACCCTTGGTCCTAGTCTTTTTGCAAAAGCGTTGGGCAACATCTGGTTTCCACCCTTTAAGCGAAAAATTTCGGTAAGATATTCTGGCACCCCACGAAACTTAAGGATGGCGGAATACCATAATTCATACAGTGCCGAGGAATTGTTTCCTCCCAAAAAGTTCAAAGCTGTTTTAGAAGCACCCTCTTTTTTATAGATATCCGCCATGGGAATGTCGTCCAAATCATCATAACCTACTCCGAATGGCTGATATTCGTCTTTGAATTTGTCCAAATAGGGTTTAGTGTACAATGACTTCAATTCTCCCCACGGATGAGCGGACAAAAAGTCGACTTCTTTTTTGTTAAAGCCCATTTTTCGCAAAATAGCAATGTCATTAAGTTCTTTTTGGGTATAAAAAGTACCGTTGATACTCCTCAACAAATTTTTTCTTCGTTCGTAGGGTAGCGCGGTCAGGCCAAATTCCTCGATATACTGCCAATAGCGTTCATAGCCGGGCTTTGTAATGTGTTCTTGGCCACCGTCTCCATAGAGTCTATCTGAAAGTTCGTCTTGCACGGTATAAACATGCCCACCATGCCTGCCTGAAGCTTCAAGTACGGTGACATCATGGCCGAGTTTCAGGAGTTCGTAGGCAGCACAGAGTCCGCCAATTCCGCCCCCGCCGACTACAACTTTTTTTGGGTTGGCGATTTTTTTTATAACTAGGCCGTCTTTCCTTCCGGGCTCGCTCGCTTGAGAAGTATTAGTATTCAGAAGTGTTACACCTACTCCGGCCTTAAGTGTGTTCTTGATAAAATCCCTTCGCTTGTTTTTTCTAACATTCTTCATGTGCCGATCTTTAATTTACTCAAAAAGATACGACAAATCATGAAAGTTCGTAGTTCTGGACTAACTTATCGTACCGCCGTTGCTAACACCATCTTCATCAGGGTTTACAAAAACCAATTTACCATCTGCATTTTCGGCCATTAGGATCATGCCCTCACTATCTACGCCGCGAAGTGTTCTTGGGGCTAAATTGATCAATACGGTCACTTTTCTACCAACGATTTCTTCCGGATCAAAACTTTCCGCAATTCCGGAAACGATGGTGCGAATATCAAGTCCGGTATCGACTTTGAGTACCATCAATTTTTTGGTCTTGGCCATTTTTTCGGCTTCGACGATAGTGCCTACCCGCATATCAAGCCTAGAGAAGTCGTCAAAAGCGATAGTATCTTTTTGTGGCATGAGTTCTTTGTTTGCGTTTTCGTTAGCTTTTTTTGTGGCCTCTAGTTTGTCAAGTTGGGCCTGTATTTCACTATCCTCTATTTTTCTGAAAAGAAGTTCGGCCTTGTTGATTTGGTGGCCTGATGGTAAAAGAGTTTCGTTTTCAGAAATACCTTCATATCTTGTTTTATTGGTTTTTTCGTTAAACCTATCTACGCCCCATTTATTTTCTGCTGAAGCATCGATTTTAGAAGAAAGTTCCTTGAAACTAAGATTTGTGCTTAAATTTAACATGGACTTTAGTTTTTTGGAGGTAAACGGTAAAAAAGGTTCACTAAGTATTGCTAGCTCCGCAACTTTTTGAAGTGCCACAAAAAGAATAGTTTTTACTCGTTCCTCATCCTGCTTAATAATCTTCCAGGGTTCTTCATCCGCAAGATATTTGTTGCCATATCTTGCGATCCACATAAACGACGCAAGTGCCTTCCTAAACTGATATTCTTGAATATTTACAGAAATATTCTTGAAGCTTATTTCTCTAGAATCAACTAGAGATTTCAAATCAACGGCCTTTGGTTCGGAGGGTATAGGAACTATGCCATCGAAATATTTATTAGTGAGAACAATTACACGGTTGACGAAATTCCCAAAGATTGCAACTAATTCATTGTCGTTTTTCGCCTGAAAATCTTTCCAAGTAAAATCGTTGTCCTTTGTCTCGGGGGCATTGGCGGTCAAGGTGTATCGCAATACATCTTGCATATCGGGGAATTCCTCCAAATACTCATGCAGCCAGACGGCCCAATTTTTTGAGGTGGACAATTTATTTCCTTCTAGGTTCAAGAATTCATTTGCGGGCACATTTTCCGGGAGAATATAATCACCGTGCGCTTTTAATATTACTGGAAAAATGATGCAATGAAAAACAATATTGTCCTTTCCGATAAAATGGAGCAGCTTGGTATTTTTATCTTTCCAATAAGGCTTCCAATCTTTTCCTTCGCGTTCTGCCCATTCCTTGGTGGAAGAAATATAACCGATCGGCGCATCGAACCAGACATACAAAACTTTTCCTTCGCCCCCTTTAACCGGTACGGGTATGCCCCAATCGAGATCACGGGTCACCGCTCTAGGTTCCAAACCGCCATCGATCCAAGATTTGCACTGGCCATAGACATTGGGTTTCCAATCGTTTTTATGTCCTTCGAGAATCCATTTCCTTAAAAAATCTTCATAACGGTTTAAGGGTAAGAACCAATGTTTGGTTTCTTTTGTTGTTGGAATAGTACCGGTAACCGTTGATTTCGGATTTATCAAATCGGTAGCATTCAATGAAGAACCACAATTTTCACATTGGTCTCCATAGGCTTCCTTATGACCGCAAATCGGGCAGGTGCCAACAACAAAACGATCCGCTAAAAATTGCTGCGCCTCCTCGTCATAAAGCTGGGCCGTGGTTTCCTCTATAAAATCATCCTGTTCATATAACTTTTTGAAAAAGTCCGAAGCGGTTTTATGGTGAACGGGCAAAGAGGTTCTAGAATAATTGTCAAAGGTAATTCCGAAGTCGGCAAAAGATTTTTTAATGATGCCATGGTATTTGTCGATGATTTCCTCGGGAGAAACACCTTCTTTTTTGGCTTTCATGGGGATGGCCGCACCATGTTCATCACTGCCGCAAACAAAAAGAACATCCTTTCCGGTAAGACGTAAATAACGTACATAAATATCGGCGGGCACATAGACACCGGCCAAGTGGCCGATATGAATCGGTCCATTGGTATAAGG
>QIJL01000122.1 GCA_003232435.1 Flavobacteriales bacterium
TGTTTTCAAAACATTTTTTTAACGCTCCGCCCTCTTGCATCTTATTCATTATCCTTGCTTTTTGAAAGAAATGAGTTTTTAGAGGTGCCCTATAAGACAAAACCCCGTTAAAATTCAATCTTGTTTTTGTTCCATTTCCATATCTTTGAACAAAATGCCTGCATGAACAACATTTTGGTCACTAAAGAGGTTACCAAACAGTACGGTCAACATCTCGCCCTTGACAAAGTTTCACTCGAAATCCCAAGAAATAGCATTTACGGTCTCCTGGGCCCCAATGGTGCCGGTAAGACAACCTTGATCAGAATTATCAACCAGATTACCTTTCCCGATTCGGGCGAGGTCTTTTTTGACGGAGAACCCCTGAAAGCAGAGCATATCGCCAACATCGGGTATCTTCCCGAGGAACGTGGCTTATACAAAAAGATGAAAGTAGGCGAGCAAGTACTCTATCTGGCTCAATTGAAGGGTTTAAGCAAGACAGACGCAAAATCACGTCTAAAATATTGGTTCGATAGACTTGAAATCGGCGATTGGTGGAACAAGAAAGTTCAAGAACTTTCAAAAGGAATGGCTCAAAAAATCCAGTTTATTGTTACCGTTTTACATGAACCCAAACTTCTGATTTTCGATGAACCTTTTAGTGGTTTTGATCCGATAAATGCGAACATTATCAAGGATGAAATTCTTCTGTTAAGGGAAAAAGGGGCATCCATAATTTTTTCGACTCATAGAATGGAATCGGTCGAAGAATTATGCGAATATATTGCACTGCTACATCAGGGCGAAAAAATACTTGATGGAAAATTGACCGATATTAAAAAGGCCTATAAGAATAATATTTTCGAGGTCGGTCTCGAGGTAGAGAATGGCGATGTGCTTTTAAAAGAACTTGCTGAAAAATTCAACCTAAGTTCGACAAAGTTCGACCCGAACGAAAAGCAATTGGATTTTACTGTGCAACTTCCGGATAATAATTCTGGGGAAATGCTCGCCTATCTTTCTAATAGGGCCAACATCAATCATTTTGTCGAGACGGTTCCGTCGGCCAACGAAATATTCATTAAAAACGTTCAAGACAAAGGTTCTCATGAGTAAACTAGGACTGATTATTAAGAGGGAGTATTTGGCGAAGGTGAGAAACAGGTCATTTGTTGTAATGACCTTTTTGAGTCCGATTTTAATGGTGGGCATGATTATTTTGATCGCTTATTTGACCAAGATAAATGATAGCGAAACCCAAGTAATAGGTGTTCTAAACCAAAGCGATTATTTCACCAATGATTTTGTCGGTTCGGAGGGTATCTCGTATCTCCATTTCAATGACATTTCGTTGGAGGCTGCAAAAGATTCTGTGGCCGGTTTGGGATATTTGGGGCTGTTGCACATTCCCGATTTCGGCAATCTCGAAGAACTTGCCGAACAATCCTTCTTTTATACAAAAGAAGCTCCAAGTACTGCCGTACTTGACAAGCTCGAAAGTATTTTTCAAGATAGACTCCGCCTGAACCGATTACAAGAACTTGGGGTTTCGGCGCAAGATTTCGCCGCTATGGAAAATCTCTTTGAAATCAAGACCGCCACCTTCGAAGGTCAAAAAAACCTGAAGGGTATCAATGAAATAAAAGCGTTTATCGGTGGTGGCTTCGGATACCTTATTATGATGTTCATTATCATCTACGGGGGTTTTGTAATGCGAAGTGTCATCGAGGAAAAGACAAGTAGAATTATTGAGGTAATTATTTCCTCGGTAAAGCCTTTTCAGTTGATGTTGGGTAAAATTATCGGCACCTCCTTGGCGGGAGTCACGCAATTCATAATTTGGATTGTTTCGGCATCATTGTTAATGTTGGTCACATTTTCTTTTTTAGATATCGACCCCTCCGCATTGAGTGCTTCGGCCGATATTACCACTGGTATAGCTGGTGATATGGCCCCACAGGTACCAACGGTGGACAAGACAATGCAGCTTTACGCCCAAGAATTGTACGATATTCCATGGATGATGTTAATTATCTTTTTTATAATCTATTTTATTTTAGGCTACTTGATTTATAGTTCCATTTATGCTGCGATCGGAGCTGCGGTAGACAACGAGACCGATACGCAACAATTTATTTTTCCGATAATTCTTCCCTTGATGTTGGCCATTTACGTAGGCTTCTTTTCAGTATTTAGTAATCCACATGGGCCGATAGCGGTCGGTTTTTCGTTGTTTCCGCTTACGTCGCCAATAGTCATGTTAATGCGTTTGCCTGGGGGAATAGGAGAAGGAGGAGTACCCTTGTGGGAAGTGTTGACCTCGATCGCATTGTTAATCGTTACCTTTGTGGGTATCGTATGGTTGGCTGCAAAAATTTACCGGGTCGGGATTTTAATGTATGGAAAAAAGCCTACCTACCGGGAGCTATGGAAATGGTTAAAATATTGAAATGGATAGGTTAGATAGTATTTTCTCGACAATTAGGGATTTTCTTTCATTTTCAGTCGTCGATACAGAAAATATCAACATTACAGTTGGTACCCTGCTTACTATAATAATAGTACTTTTTCTGGTATCACTTCTTTTAAAACTGATTCACAGATTTGTTACTAAAAAGCTTCCCACCGAAGACAAGAACAAGTTCGTAAGCATTTTTAATTTCCTGAGATATTTACTTTACCTAGTGATGGTCGTAATCGTACTGTCATCCTCAGGAGTAGATTTGACGGTCTTACTCACGGCTTCGGCAGCACTTTTTGTTGGACTTGGTTTCGCCTTGCAATATCTCTTTCAAGATATTATTTCAGGAATTATGATGATTCTTGACCAGTCGCTTCATGTGGGTGATATAATAGAGGTAGACGGAAAGGTCGGAAGAGTTTTCGAAATACGGCTGCGTACTACCCGTGCACTTACCCGAGATGATAAGGTCGTGGTGATTCCCAATCATATTTTTTTAACGGATAGCATATACAATTACACACAAAATCATAAAATGACCAGGGAGTCGGTCAAGGTTGGTGTGGCTTATGGTAGTGATATAAATCTTGTAAAGCAAATATTGGAACAGGTTGTAAAAGATCAAGAAGGTGTTTTGAAAAACCCTAAACCTTTTGTCCTTTTTGATGACTTTGGAGATTCGGCCCTGTTGTTTTCGATTAACTTTTATATTCGCGATAGCTTTACAGATCCCAAAACGAAAAGTGCGATTCGTTTTGCCATTGATGCCCAGTTCAGGGAAAGTAATATTACGATACCATTTCCTCAAAGAGATTTACATATCTATCAACAAAGTCCTTTTCAAAAAAGTCAGGTAGAAAATACTAGCGAATAATGAAGATTAGGCGGCGATTGAGACCAGCACTTGTTATCGGGTTTCTTTTTTTGTCGGCCTACTGCCTGGCCCAGACACCCGATGTTTTTCGCCTAGAATATATGCTGATGCCCAGAAATGATGCCGGTGCTAAATTGTCGCGCATCAAGTTGGTTGCCAATGTGCCGCTTAAGGTCAAGGATTCCCACAATATCGTTATCGGAGGAGAATATAATCTTTTGGCTTATGATCTAAACAGAAATGACATACCAGCGGGCGAAGCGCTCAATTATTTTCACATTGTTGATCTCAATTTTGCCTATGTACATAAGTATAGTGAACATTGGCGATTGATCGGCGTACTGACACCTCGCTTATCATCGACATTGGATAGACCTGTAGAAAATGGGGACTTTTCGATAAATGCCACTATCGGGGCATTTAAGGACAGACAAGATATCGAAAAACCCTATCGATTGGTTCTCGGTATCGCCTACAATTCGAACATTCCGCAGCGAATTCCCTTGCCTTTTATTTATTATGAAAAACGCTTTCACCCCAATTGGACCTATGTCTTGGGAGTACCAAAAACCGGAATGAAATATCATTTAAAGAAAAATCAGATTATTCAAACCGAATTTATTTTGGATGGATATTCGGTTAATCTGCAAAACTCCACCAGCCTACCCGATGCAGGGTTTGCTTCATCGATTTCGTCAACTGTCGCTTTGATCACATTGGGGTATTCGTACAATTTGAACAAGTCAATGTCGCTTTATGGCTACATGGGCCATACTTTATTTCAGGCAGGAGTTTTGAGGGATGTGGATAGAAATGATATTTTTACATTGAACAATGATTCCAGCTTCTATTTCCGAACTGGTTTTAGAATAGGAATTTAAAGGAAAAATTATGTCAAGAATTTTGGTAATAGAAGATGAATCGGCCATCAGAAGGGTATTGATCAAAATACTTTCAGAAGAAAACGATGCCTACATCGTTGAAGAAGCCGAAGATGGTCTGAAAGGTATCGAGGCCATAAAGAACAACGATTACGATTTGGTACTCTGCGATATTAAAATGCCCAAGATGGATGGTGTCGAGGTACTCGAAGCGGCGAAAAAAATCAAACCTGAAATTCCTTTTATAATGATCTCCGGTCACGGAGATCTTGATACAGCTGTAGGCACTATGCGCGCCGGGGCATTTGATTATATTTCAAAACCGCCTGATTTAAATCGTTTATTGACTACGGTTCGAAACGCCTTGGATCGAAAAGAGTTGGTCGTCGAGAATAAAATCTTAAAAAGGAAAGTCAGCAAAAATTATGAAATGATCGGGGATAGTAAAGAAATCTCCGCTGTCAAAGATATCATCGAAAAAGTGGCTCCGACCGATGCCCGCGTGCTGATTACGGGGTCGAACGGTACGGGTAAAGAACTAGTGGCCCACTGGGTGCATGAAAAGAGCCAACGTAGCGGTGCACCTTTTATAGAAGTGAACTGCGCGGCGATTCCGTCTGAATTGATCGAGAGCGAATTGTTCGGTCATGTAAAAGGCGCATTTACCTCTGCGATCAAAGATCGTGCGGGCAAATTCGAAGCTGCTAATAAAGGCACTATATTTTTAGATGAGATCGGCGATATGAGCCTTTCGGCTCAGGCAAAAGTTCTGAGAGCACTACAAGAAAACAAGATCTCAAGGGTCGGCACCGATAGAGATATCAAAGTAGATGTTAGAGTTGTGGCCGCCACCAACAAAAACCTAAAAAAAGAAATCGAAGAAGGCAGGTTCCGCGAGGACCTTTATCATCGTCTTGCGGTCATCTTGATTAAAGTACCTTCTTTAAATGATAGACGAGATGACATTCCCATCCTCATAGAACATTTTGCGAAGAAAATTGCTTCTGAACAAGGTATTGCGCCTAAAAAGTTCTCTGAAAAAGCAGTGAAGTTACTAAAAGGGTATGACTGGACAGGAAATATACGAGAACTACGCAACGTTGTAGAACGATTGACAATCCTTGGGAGTTCAGAAGTTTCTGAGGCTGACGTGAAATCCTTTGCAAGCAAATAATTTTGAGGTGGCGGTTTTCAGTGGAGATTAAAGCCACCAACTGCAACTGCTTATTTATTGCTTTTTAGGGCAGTCTCCTAGTGTTTCAAGAGCTTTTTTTGTTATTTCCTTGGTTCTAAGATTGTAGTATTTTTTTCCTTCGGGTAGATTTTCCTTGAGAAGTTGTGCTTCACAATGGTCATATATTCGGGTAGCAAAAGCAAGGGCCTTTTTACAGTCTACTGTTTCTATCACAGTTTGTAATGATGCCTCATAACTAATAAGCGAAATATCGATTTTTTGCTTTAGATCATCGTCGTCGATTATGTCAATGGGCTTGCTTACTTCTTTGGCATCTATAGTATTCAAAGCCAACACATCGGTACCATATGGTCCACCGTGCTCGTCATGCCCCTCGATTGCCTGTAGGCTTGCCAACGTATTTTCCAAAGATCTGTTCAAAAGTATTCTTGTGGCATCTAAAGAAGTGGCACGTGTAGCCATTTTAAGATTCTCTAGGGCATCTTTCATGAAATCAAAGGCGTCGATACAACCGCATTCTTCAACTTGCTTTTTAGATTTTTCTAGAGCGTTTAAGGCCTTATACGCTAAAAAGTGTGATTTGTTTACATTTGTAGCAACAATGGCCTTTTGTGTTTGGGTTTTTACATAACCCATATTGGATCCCGCATATTCGCACTCCTCACTAATCTCAAAAGACGAGAAGAGGGTAAAAAGTAGGCAGCAAAACACAAAGTAACGTGTTTTCATAATACTTAAGTTTAGGTCGTAAAATTTGGGCACTTTACAGTACAAAGTTACGTATAGTAGGGCTTTGAAGCCTAGTTTTTTCGATGGTCAACCCTTGATATGGCATATATTGGACAAAACGGATTTTTCGCTTGTTGAACGACCTTTTTTTTTAACAAAAAGTACCGTTCGTCGATTAAATATTTTATATTCAGCCCATGAACAAAGTCGATATTTCAGCCTATAAGATCGATAAACAGGTAAATCTTCAAAATGTACCTACCGTCAATGATTTGGGAGCTGAACAAAAGGAGCTTAAAAAACAGCTCGAGAACATTCGTGAAGAATTGGGTGATTTTCAAGATACTATGTACGCCCATGGGAAATACAGCGTACTTATTTGTTTACAGGGTATGGATACTTCAGGGAAAGATAGTCTTATTCGCGAGGTTTTTAAAGATTTTAATGTTAGTGGAATGGAGGTGCACAGTTTCAAGGTGCCTACGGAAGTGGAGTTAAGCCATAATTACCTCTGGAGACACTACCTGGTGTTACCGGCAAAGGGAAAGTTCGGGGTTTTCAACCGAACACATTATGAAAATGTTTTGGTAACTAGAGTACATCCCGAATATATTCTAAGCGAACATATTCCCGGAATTCGCAATGTCAACGACATCGACCAGAAATTTTGGAACAAACGTTTTGAACAAATCAATGCTTTTGAGCGCCATTTAGTTGAGAATGGCACCATTATTTTTAAATTTTTCCTCCATCTTTCCAAAGAAGAACAGCGGCAACGATTATTAAGAAGGCTGAATCTTCCTCAAAAGCATTGGAAATTTTCACCTGGGGACCTCAAAGAAAGAAAATTATGGGACAGCTACCAAGCATGTTATGAGGAAGCTATAAACGAAACCTCGAAATCGTACGCCCCATGGTTTGTGATTCCGGCGGATAATAAAAAAGCGGCCAGAGTGATAGTTGCTTCAATATTATTGAAAGAGTTAAAAAAATACCAAGATATTAAAGAACCTGAACTGGACGATGAAATTAAAGCTAATTTAACGGTTTATAACGAGCAACTGGAAAACGAAAAAGAATGAAGAAACTCCTGATGTTTTTATGTTTGGTCAGCTTTTGCGTCAACGCCCAAAGCGAAGACGAAAAGCAATTGAGAAATATATATGATGCCGCTCTGACACAGGGAAAGGCATATGATTGGCTAAACTATCTGTCCAATCAAATAGGGGGCAGGCTCTCAGGATCTGTGCAGGCGGAACAAGCCGTAGAATACACAAAAACGCAACTTGATTCAATGGGGCTGGATCGTGTTTGGTTGCAGCCGGTCATGGTTCCTAAATGGGTTAGGGGTACACCTGAATTCGCTTATTTTGAAAGTACACCGGGGGTTACCACCAATGTGCCGATTTGTGCCCTAGGGGGGTCAGTGGCTACAAAACCCGGCGGACTAAAAGCGAATATAGTCGAAGTACAGGGCATCGAAGACCTTGTGGCCCTAGGTCGTGAAAAAATCGAGGGGAAAATAGTTTTTTTTAATCGCCCGTTCGATCAAACTTTGATCAGCACTTTCGAGGCATATTCAGGTTGTGTAGACCAACGTTATTCGGGTGCGGCGGAAGCTGGTAAATATGGGGCGGCCGGAATGATAGTTCGATCAATGAGCTCTCGCTTGGATGATCTACCACATACGGGTGCCATGAGCTATGGGGAAACTCCAATCCAGAATAGAATTCCAGCAGCTGCAATTAGTACAAAAGGCGCAGAACTTTTGAGTACGACTTTAAAGTTGAATCCCGAAATCAAATTCTACTTCAAGCAGAATTGCGAACAATTGGAAGATGTCAAGTCGTTCAATGTTATCGGCGAGATTACCGGAAGTACTTATCCTAACGAAATAATGGTGGTTGGCGGACATCTCGATTCATGGGATTTGGGTGATGGCTCACACGATGATGGTGCCGGTTGTGTTCAGAGTATGGATGTACTTCGACTCCTCAAAGTTTCCGGATACAAACCACAGCGAACTATTCGTGTCGTACTTTTCATGAACGAAGAGAACGGTTTGCGCGGAGGAAACGAATATGCCAAAGTTGCAAAAGAGAAAAATGAAAATCATGTATTCGCATTGGAAAGTGATGCTGGTGGATTTACCCCACGCGGATTTTCTTTTGATTGCTCCGCTGCCAATTTTGAAAAAATTCAAGGGTGGAAGAATCTATTCGAACCTTATTTAATCCATATGTTCGTTAAGGGGGGTAGTGGTGCTGACATTGGCCCATTGAAAAATCCTGATATATTACTGGCGGGTCTACGACCTGACTCGCAACGATACTTCGATCACCACCACGCGGCGAACGACACTTTTGAACATGTCAATAAAAGGGAACTAGAACTTGGCGCGGCGGCTATGGCAAGTTTGGTATATCTGGTGGATAAATATGGTGTTGTTCCTGTTAAGAAAATCAAGAGGTAGTTTGGCAATTCAAAATTCTGAATTAATCTTATCTTTGCCGCTCATTTAAATTAAGTAAAATGCAAGACGGAATTTATGCGAAGTTCAATACTTCGAAGGGTGAGATTTTAGTAAAATTGGCCCATGATAAAACACCGGGTACAGTAGGAAATTTTGTTGCCTTGGCGGAAGGGAAGCAAAAAAATTCTGCAAAGCCTGAAGGTACTCCATATTATGATGGACTTAGTTTCCACAGGGTAATTCCCGATTTTATGGTTCAAGGAGGATGCCCTCAAGGAACGGGAAGTGGTAATCCCGGATTTCAGTTCGATGACGAGTTTCATCCTGAATTGAATCACTCTGAACCCGGGGTGCTATCAATGGCAAATTCTGGTGCTGGCACAAACGGAAGTCAATTTTTCATAACACACGTACCAACACCTTGGTTAGATAATAAACATACCGTATTCGGTCATGTCGAGGCAGGTCAAGAAGTTGTCGATACTATCGCCCAAGGAGATAGCCTTGAGTCTCTTGAAATAGTTCGTATGGGAGACGAAGCCGAAAACTGGGATGGCCTATCGGCTTTTCAAAGCTTTGAAAAATCAAAGGAAGAAAGAATTAAAAAGGAAAGGGAAGCGCAGGATACAGAGCTTGATAAAGTAGCCTCTGGTTTTGAGGAGACTGAAAGTGGCCTGCGCTATAAAATGATCCAAAAGGGCAATGGTAACAAAGCTGAAAAAGGTCAGCAAGTTTTCGTTCATTACGAGGGTTCTTTGTTGAGTGGTCAAGTATTCGATTCTTCATACCAAAGAAATCAACCTATCGATTTTCAATTGGGAGTTGGACAAGTAATTCCCGGTTGGGATGAAGGCATCGGACTTTTACAGGTTGGCGACAAGGCGCGATTTGTGATTCCTTCCGATTTGGCTTATGGATCTGCTGGCGCAGGTGGCGCAATTCCACCAAATGCCACTCTTATTTTTGATGTAGAATTGGTCGATGTAAAGTAAACATCCTAAGAAAATAAAATTTAAAAACTTCCATCTCAATTTAGGAGCGGAAGTTTTTTATTTCTGCAACCGACTAACAAGTACTACTTAAAATTATGGGATACTTTCTATGGGTCAAAATGAGTAAAAACTCGTTTTAATCCATATTATTCCAGAACAATGGGGGGTATGTCTTCATCAAAAAAAGCACATTTCATCGAAGAAAATTGCCATTTTATCGATGATTACTTCGATTTAGACCCTCTGACACTAAATGCCAGAAGTACAATGTTTACCGCTAGTAGCAGAAAAAGAATACCAAAAAATGAGGTCATAATGCGTTCAATTGATAATAGTGGGGTATCAACAATTTGCCCTAAGCATTAGATGATGAAATCTTGAAATGGTTGCTTTAGGTACGTGCAAATTTACCAAAAAGATTTTGACGAGGTCAAATTATCTTTATTAAGGCGTAAAAAAAGCCCCGACATATGTCGGGGCTTATTATAAAAAAGTTTACTCGTACCTAGTCAACAACTTTCACATTTACGGCGTTTAATCCTTTTTTACCTTGTTGTAGTTCAAATTCTACAACGTCACCTTCACGAATTTCATCGATTAAACCAGAAATGTGTACAAAGTGATCTTCGCTTGAACCATCTTCAGTGATAAAACCATAACCTTTGGAATCATTGAAGAATTTTACTGTTCCTTTACTCATAATACTAAAAAATTAAAAAAATTATTAATGTGCGAAGATAATGTTATATTATTAATATTATGGCTTTTAGAGGCATATTTTCGTAGAGCTTATGGAATTTTAGAAACGCACAATAGTACAGTATTTCGTAACTGTTCAGCCCGTCTCTTGTCATTCCGAGGCACCTACCTGCCGGCAGGCGAGGAATCCCTGCTCCTGCCTGCCGATATAGGCAGGTATGCTTGTTCGGGTACCGTTTTGGATTGATGGTCGATGCCGGTACTTGTGCTGAGCGAAGCCGAAGTATTGGCAAGAAGGCCCCTGTTTGCAGTTCAATACAGGTGAAAGGGAGTGTCAACACTCCCAAGAGATTCCTCACTTCGCCTGCCTGCCGGCAGGTTCGGAATGACAAAGGGGGGGAGAGAAAGCACTTCGGCTGAACAGTTACAGTAATTTCCTACTTTTTCTTAAAGTAGATAGATGCGAAGGGGAACAGTCAAAATAAATGTATTAAAGTTTTCTATTTTTATCCTATGGAAAATACTGAATTGAAAAAACTAAAATACCCGATTGGGAAGTTCAACCTACCCGATGAGATAACCCAAGAACATCTTCAAGCTTGTATTGACGAGTTGGAAGAGCTGCCGGGAAAGTTGGAGGCGCTGGTCAAAGATTTGAACGAAACACAATTAGAAACCCCCTATCGACAGGGTGGTTGGACCGTCAGACAAGTCATACACCACATTGCAGATAGCCACCATCATAGCTATACCCGTTTCAAATGGGCATTGACCGAAAACAAAGCCTTTATAAAGGCCTATGAAGAAAAAGACTGGAGTAATCTTTTTGATGCTAGAACCGCCCCAATACAACTTTCATTGACTTATTTAAAAGCGTTGCATGTCAAAATGGTCTATTTACTTCGAGGGTTATCAAGTTCTGATTTAAAGCAGTGTTATACGCACCCAGATGATATGGCCGAAGTGACGGTAGAAGAAAATATATGTAAATATGCGTGGCATGGAAACCATCATTATGCACATATCGAAAATTTATTGAAAAGCCAGGGTTGGAAATAGTCCGGATTTTGAATCCATGATTATTTGTTATAGGGGCAATTCTTTGATCATCACATACATTTCCCTCATCTCATCTTTTATATTCTGGTATTGCACTTGTTTGCTCGAATGTATTTTGTATCCTTTTTTTTGATAAAAGGGTAAGACTTTACCTTTGACCATAACATCAAGCCAGACAACTTTTTTCTTTTGCTCTTTTGCAAAATTCTTTACGAAGGCCAAAGCTTCAGAACCGATACCTTTAAATGAATATTCTTTTAGGATGTAGATTTTTTGCAATAAAAGTGATTCTTCACTAGAAAAATCACCTACTTTTCGGTTTGGTATAATCTTTAATATCCCAGCGGGAAGTCCATTCGAATAAATAATAAAAAGTTTTGAGTTCTGGTTTTCAAGTTCCGCCGCTAGAACTTCTTGAGTGAAACTTTCGTTGATATAGGGCGATGGATCCTCATCTGCCCAAAAGTCTAGATAGTGTTGCAGATATGATTTTTTGCCAACCTCGATATATTCGTTGAATTTTTCTTTGGTAAGCGGTTTAATTTTAATGGAGTTGACCATGTTACTCTTTTTCCCCTCCTTCAGGCCCATAAAAGATTACCCATGTCGAAAAATCATCGGTGAAATCTTCGAACCGATGTTCTAAACCAGCCTTGACAAATAAGAAATCCCCAGTAGAAAATGAAGTGCGAGTTCCGTCGTTATAAAATATTCCGCTGCCGGAAATTACCACATAGACTTCATCTCTGGTATGAGGTTTTTGAAGATCGACTTTTTCAGGTTTGTAAACTTCGGTGGATAAGGTACCGTGTTTAAAAACGGTCAAAAAAGGGGATTCTATTTTTGAAAGTCTCTCAAGTGCTTCTTGCTTTTCTATTTTCATGGAATTTAATATCGTAAACCGGCCCATTTGATGTTGCAACCGATACTGGGTTTCTGATTCGAATCAATTTCTTCATCGTTCAAAAGGGCATCTGTAGCTCTACGTAGATCGTTTCCTGTCAATTGACGGCCATTTCCGGGTCTTGAATCATCCAACTGTCCTCGATATACCAATTCCAGATTTCCATCGAACAAATAAAAATCAGGCGTGCAAGCGGCTTGATAGGCTTTGGCGACTTCTTGCGTCTTATCATATAAATAAGGGAACGAATAAAACTGCGCTTTGGCGACTTGCTTCATCAGATGGGGAGCATCTTGCGGGTAATTTTCAACATCGTTGCTCGAAATGGCGATAAAGCCGATTCCCTTTGTTTGATATTCTTCGCCCATCCTCGAAATCTCTGGGTTCACATGAATCACAAAAGGGCAGTGGTTGCAAATGAACATGATCACCGTGCCCATTTCTCCCTTCATGGTTTGAAGGTCTATGATTTTATCGGATACGGTATCCATCAAACTGAATTCCGGGGCCTTGGTGCCCAACGGTAACATAGTACTAGGTGTTCTTGCCATTGTGATTTTTTTTATTCTTTTCGGTTATTCAATTAGAATACGATTGATGCACAAAGTTACCTAATAATCTTTTTTCGTAAAGCCCTGGAATTCTTGACCTTGGTCGCATTCTTTTCTGAAGTATTATCTTCGGATGACTCAACATACCAAAAAATTGACCGATACCGTTCTCGATAATGTGCATATCGATTTTGACACCGAAACCATTTGGTTGTTGAATTGTGCCTTGGCTTTGGTCATGTTCGGTATCGCCCTCGAAATTTCGCCAAAAGATTTCAAACAATTATTTCAAAGACCGCGACCGGTTTTTACGGGAGTGATCAGCCAGTTTGTCTTATTGCCAGTGGTTACTTTTCTGATCGTGTACGCAATCGCGCCCATTCCCAGTATCGCGTTGGGCATGTTTATGGTCGCGGCCTGCCCTGGAGGAAACATTTCGAATTTCATTACCTATCTAGCCAAAGGAAATACAGCACTTTCAATCAGTTTGACCGCCGTTGCGACTTTGCTGGCTATCGTCATGACTCCCTTGAACCTTCAATTGTGGGGTGGTTTATATGAGCCGACCGCTTCCATTTTAAAAGAAATCTCCATTTCACCTTTTGAGATGGTCAAACTGGTTTCACTCTTGTTGGGGCTTCCCCTGATTTTGGGAATGTGGGTCAATCACGCGAATAGAAAATTGGCACATAAGATGGCCAAAGTACTGAAAGTTGTGTCCCTTCTTTTTTTCGTCACCCTCGTTTTTATAGCTCTTTATAATAATCTCGAAATTTTTCTGGATTACATTTTTTATGTCTTTTGGATCGTGTTGCTCCATAACCTTATTGCCTTTTTTACCGGATTTTCCTTCGCAAGACTAATGGGGCTTTCCAAACAAAATACGAGGACCATTGCAATCGAGACCGGTATTCAAAATTCAGGTTTGGGATTGTTATTGATTTTTACTTTTTTTGAGGGCTTGGGCGGAATGGCCCTGTTAGCCGCATTTTGGGGTATCTGGCATTTGGTCTCTGGTTTGTTGTTATCGGCATTTTGGGGCTATAGACCAATTAAAAAGGAAAAACTGGCTTGAAGAATATCGTTTACCATCTTATAAAGTTTTGGATCAAGACCAGCTTACATTTATATTACCGGAAGATTATAATCAACGGTCTTGAAAATGTACCAAGGGATAAACCCGTACTTTTTCTTCCCAACCACCAAAATGCCCTTTTAGATCCGCTACTTATCGCTACCGATTGCAATCGAAAACCATATTTTTTGACTCGCTCAGATATATTCAAGAGTTCGATATTGAACTGGCTTTTCGAACTTGTTCGGATGATTCCCATTTACCGTATTCGTGATGGCAGGGATTCTTTAAAAAATAATGAAGCCATCTTTGAAAAATGCTCAAAACTTTTGAACCATAACAAATCATTGTTGATGTTTCCGGAGGCCAATCATAATTTACAAAGACGCGTTCGACCTTTAAGTAAAGGCTTTACAAGAATTTTATTTAAAACGTTGGAACGAAATCCGAATTTAGATATTCGGTTAGTCCCAGTTGGATTAAATTATCTGTATGGGGAAGATTTCCCGGATAAAGTTTCCATTTATTTTGGGAAGGATATTTCTCTCCAAGATTTACTTCAGGAAGAAGATCCACGAACTACCACGGAAAGAATCAAGCTCAAAGTTTCCGAAGCATTGCAAAAGCTTACGACTCATATTCCCGATAGCGATTATGCGGAAACTACAAAAAAACTTGACGCGGCTGGTGCAGATTATCTTGACCCGGTTTCAACCAACGGGATTTTAAAAAACCCGGAGAATCACAAAGAAGAAAAGAACGTTAATTCGGGCAAAACACTATTTGGAAGAATATTCAAGCCACTTTTCATTGTATTGAATTTGCCTGTTGTACTGCTATGGAAACTATTTGTCAAACCAAAAGTTCGGGAGCCAGAATTCACGGCCACTTTACGTTTCGCTGTTTCGCTTTTGGCATTTCCTATTTACTATCTACTTCTTTTTTCTGGATTTTCTTTTTGGTTCGGCACTTTGATCGCAGTTGCCACAGTACTCGTAATTTTCATATTCAATTTGGCTTATGTAAAGCTGAGCTGACTACATCATATCCCCAAAGAAAATAGCGTTCATCAGCAATTTATTCGTACCGTACCAAAAAGCCCTGAAATTCGTATTGTCCGTAAAGATGATAATCCGTCCTTTACCAGAACGTTTGACTTGAAATGGCACACTGCCTTTAATATGCTCAAGATTTTCTTTGGAAATATATCCACTTAACAACGGATTATCGGTGTATTGAATTGGATTGTTATAACTGTCCTTATCAGGTTCGATATAGACGTTGGTGTTTCTGAAAAGTGAAAGCCGGTCATTTTTATATCCATAATTTATTGGATGTGACCGATCCAATTTCGCCTCGAAAATCGCTCCACCGGTAACTTGTGCCCCTGTGAAATCTTGTTTTTGCCCAAATGAAATATCCTTCGCCACCAAGGTGTCTTTTTTGAACTTTAATTTCATTAGCTCATTTTTATTGAACCATTCCGCTACTGTCCGGTACCCGATTAAGGTGCCTCCTGCCTTGACCCAATCTTTTAATTTTTTTTTGTGATTCTTGTCGAGAACATTTTTTTTATAACCACTGGGAATGATCAAATCGGTGTACGAGCTCAAATCTACGGTGTTGAAATATTGCTTGTCGATCTTGGTCAATTCAATGTCATATCGGGTATCGAACAAATGCCAGACTTCCCCGGCATCGTATGAACGTATTCCTGCACCCACCAAAATAGCGACCTTTTGTTTTTGAACCGGATCAAAATCGTTACTTCCAAGATCTATTCCTTTTGTTAGTCCGGTTGAAACCGCCGTGATCTTCAGTTTGCTTTCGCGGGCCACTTCCTGTAAAAACGAATAAAGTTCTGTAGCGTTTAAATCTTGATTTTGAACGGGAATCATAATCGTGCCGTAACCATAAGTTTTTCCTTCTAAAGAAAAAGGAGACTTGGCCACTTTGGCCCGTAGCCCTTTTTGGGTTATTGCGTTCAACGCTTTGGGCGTATAATATTCGTTCCACTCAAAGAGATAGGCATAATCGCTTTGTGAATCGATAGTACCCGAAAGTGGTTTGAAGTCGGTTACCTCTTTACCGGCATTCGCCATTGATGAAGTTTCTGAATAATCGACATTGAAGGCCAAGGGGAAGGTCCAGGCCGAAATATCATAGAAAAGACTGTCGGCGAAAGTTGTTCGTTTTTCGAACATGGCCTTGATCAATCGGTGCTTCTTTTGGTTCATTGGCACGACATAGCTTGAACCTTTTTTATAGGCTTTCCCATCAACCTTGACATTCTCATTCAGTTCATGGAATTTGATTTTATGTCGGTTCAGAATTTCGGCCAAGTGCCATGTCTTTGCAGCATCTTTGCTGTCGCCGAAAACAATTGCCTTTGTTCTACTGCTTACGGCCTCGTTGCGCATACCGGAATAAAAATCACGTTGATACGACAAGATTTTCGTTCGCATATTTTGCGCTGCTTCGATAGTTGATAGGGCAGTAGTAAACTGATTTCTAATGGTAAAGGGAAAAGTGATAATTCCGTTTTCACTTTCTTGAATATGCCCTCGTGAACTTCCTTGTTCGAATAGAATTCCGATGCTTCCGTTCACGTCAGGAAAGGTAGAACCCTTGCCATAATAGTAATCGTCATAGTTCTCTTCGGAATAATAAAGCGAGCCGATTTTATCCAAAGCCTTGGCATGATAGGTGCCGATTTCAGCAGTAAGCTCTTGGTTTATTTTTGGTGTCAACGGATGGACCCTTGTCGGCTCACCAGGTTGAAAGAAAAAAGTTGAGTTGGTACCCATCTCATGGTGATCGGTCAAGATGTTCGGCAACCATTTATGAAAGGTCTCGATTCGAGCCCTACTTTCAGGAAGTTGCACCGGTAACCAGTCACGGTTCATATCGAACCAATAGTGGTTCGTTCTTCCACCGGGCCAGACTTCATGAAATTCCCTTTCGTTTTTGTCTGGGTTTGGGTTGATACTTTTATTGGTATTTGCCCAGTAGGCGAATCTTTGCAGTCCGTCAGGGTTAAAAGAGGGGTCTAAAAGTATGACCATGCGCTGCAATTTTTCCTCTATTTCAGGTCCTTGGGCGGCGGCCAAATAATAGGCATAGGCCAAAGATGCGTTGGCACCGCTTGGCTCGTTGCCATGAATCGAAAATCCTTGATAAACGACAATTGGCAGATCATCGACCGATGCCTTTCCGTTTTCTGAAATCGCCATATGATCCTTTTGAATCCGGTCGATCTGTTTATGGTTTTCAGGAGACGTTACGGTAAGCAATAATATGGGTCTTCCCTCAAAAGTCTCTCCGCGACTTTCGATGGTCATTCGCTCGCTCGCATTGGCCACGGTCTGCATATAGAACATCAATTTATCGTGGGTCACATGCCATTCGCCAACCTCATGCCCGATAACCTCTTTTGGGGTAGGAATACTTTTGTCATAGGAGACATCTTGTGGAAGGTAATAATCGAGATCGATTTTTTCTTGGGCATATAGGCTACAACCCACGATCATGGCAAGGGCAAAAAGTGATTTTTTCATTGTCATCGGTTTTCAAAAACAAACGACCCCAACAAAGGGGCCGCTTAAAAATATGCCTGGGGGAACATAATACTGCTAAATATCATCAAAATCGACATCGGTAAAACTTTCTGGAGCTTCCGTTTCACCATTTTCACTAATATCTTCTTTTTTGAAATCTTTTTTATGTCTGTCTGAAATTACTTCGGTACCCTTTTCATTGATGATAAAATCCATCATCTCCTCGACATTTTCCCTAAATCCTTCGAAGTCCTCTTTGTACAGATAAATCTTGTGTTTCTTATAGTGGTAGGTTCCGTCGTCGTGGGTGAACTTTTTGCTTTCCGTTATGGTAAGATAGTAATCGCCGGCCTTTGTACTTCTTACATCAAAAAAATAGGTTCTTCTTCCGGCGCGTAGTACTTTTGAATGGATCTCTTCCTGACCCATCATTTCTTTATCGCTCATTTTGCTTAGTGTCTAGTGTTTATTCTACCAAAATCGGAAAAAAATGTCGATAAGACAACAATTTTTCAATTTTCTTTCTCCGATAGTTGGTTCAGATACAGTTCTTTGTAGTAGCCATCGATACTGTTCAATTTTTCATGTGTACCTTCTTGCAAAAGTCGGCCATCTTCGAGCACCAAAACTTTATCGGCATTTTTAGCAGAGGAGACCCTGTGGCTTACGATCAAAGTGGTTCGATCGTTCGAGGCACCTTCTAGGTTGTTCAAAATTTCTTCTTCGGTCTCGGTATCGACTGCTGAAAGACAATCATCGAATAAATAAATTTTCGGATCTTTTAATAAGGCACGTGCAATCGAGACCCGTTGTTTTTGCCCTCCACTGAGCGTTATACCGCGCTCGCCCAATACAGTTTCATACTGCTTTGAAAAGCCCATGATATTTTCGTGTACCACGGCATTTTTGGCAACCTTGATTACCTCTTCTTCAGCTGCATTTTCTTTACCGAACTTGATGTTTTCTTTAATGGTATCGGAAAATAAAAAAGCATCTTGAGGCACTGCACCTATAGATTCGCGTAAACTTTTAAGATTTAGTTTTTTGATCGATATATCATCGACCAATATTTCACCGTCGGTCACATCGTACAATCTTGCAATAAGGTCAAGTATGGTAGATTTGCCCGATCCCGTTTTCCCTAGAATGGCGACGGTATCTCCTTTTTTAATGGTAAAGGAAATATTTTTCAGAGCATTGATGTTCGTATCATCATATGTAAACGAAACATTTCGGAATTCAATTTTTCCGTTTATCGATGTCTCTTCGGCAATTTCATTTTTGATTTTTGGCTCTTCTTTCAAGAATTCGTTGATCCGTGCTTGAGATGCTTCCGCTCGTTGAACTATTGATGTTAGCCATCCTACTATAGCGACCGGCCATGTGAGCATATTTACATAAAGGATGAATTCGGCGATAAGGCCAATGCCGATTTCGCCATTGATGTATTGCATTCCTCCTATATAAATAACAAAAAGATTACTGACCCCGATCAACAAAACCATCAACGGAAAGAACCATGCGTTCACCTTTGCAAGGTTCATACTTTTATCCTTTCCTTCATTCGCTAAACCTACCACTTCTTTATGTGTTTGAGGCTCCAAACCGTATGCCTTGATAACCGATATTCCCGAAAAAGACTCTTGTGTAAAGGTTGAAAGCGAGGAGAGAAACTCTTGCACTTTCGTACTTCTTCGGTGGATTACTTTACTGATCTTATAAATCAAAAACGAGAGTATAGGGAAAGGCAATACAGTGTAAAGTGCCAATGTGGGAGCTTTGATAAACATTAACGGAATAAGGCAACCAAAAAGTGTCAAAGCGTTTATGCCGTACATAACGGCGGGCCCAGAATATAATCGTACCTGACCGACATCTTCACTGATCCGGTTCATGAGATCACCGGTGCGGTTCTTCTTGTAAAAATCAAGGTTCAAGAATTGATAATGATCGAAAACCTCATTTTTAAGATCGTATTCGATATAACGCGAGACATTGATAATGGTCTGTCGCATCAAAAAAGTGAAGATACCCGATAGTAAGGCCGTGCCAACGATTATCAATATATACTCCGTTAATAGGTCGGTCGCTTGATCCTGTCCCATACTTCTTGCGGCAAGGTCGTCGATTACCTCAAAAGCCTTGTTGACATATGAGGGCAAGACCAAAGAAAAGATGCGGGCGATGATAGTGATGATGATGCCCATCAATAACTTGAACCAGTATTTTCTAAAGTATTTGTTTAAGTGTTTGAGTTCTTTCATTTGTTGGTCGTGAAATCTGCAAGTTCAGATTTCAATTCGCCAAAGATAATCGTTTGGCCTGTAAAGTAATGTTATTAAAAGTCTTTGTTGTCCGGTAGACTTTTTTGAAACCCGTATCAATAGCTGTAATCACTGATGATCCACGGTAAACCAAGGCTCGGCACCTTGCTTTTTTAGATTTTGGACGATGTTCTGAAATAGCTAAAAACACTTTGCTTTCAATATTGATCCCCGATCGGTCACAGTTTGGTCTTACGTCTTATGTCTAGTAGCGCAGCAGTCTAGGGTCTTTAACCGGACACTATTGATTAAAAGTATAAGATCATCGATAAATAGTAGGTGGATAGATTTAGATTCCTATTTTTGCCCC
>QIJL01000513.1 GCA_003232435.1 Flavobacteriales bacterium
TTATAAAATTTTCTTGTATTATCTCGATAGTACTTCATAAATTTTATTCGTCTAAGAAAGGCTCTGAAAATTTTGATGCGAATGAGTTTTTTGAGGTGCCCTTAAATGGAAGAACTATCAGATACACATAAGACTGTTCTAAAACCTTCTCTTGAAATCTTGTTCAAGGAGGAAAAAGTAAGTTCTGTGGCTATGCCTTTCCGTTACAATCGGAAGATGAGGTAAAACACTTGCTCGAAGGAATCCAAAAAAAACATCAGTCTGCCTGCCATGTCTGCTATACCTGGCAATTGGGTGTTGAGAAAATCCGTTATCGCGCCAACGACGATGGCGAGCCAAACAATTCTGCCGGCATGCCTATCTATGGCCAAATTCAGTCTTTTGACGTGACCAATATTTTAATGGCGTAGCTCGAATCTTCGGAGGCACAAAACTTGGTGTCGGCGGACTCATAAGTGCATATCGAGAAGCGGCAAAAATGGCCTTAGAGGCTTCTGTCATTGTAGAAAGAAAACTGTAAAGCCATTTTCAGATTCAATTCGATTACCCCGAAATGAATAAAGTAATGGCGCTTATCAAAAGGTTGCAATTGGAAATATCCTCTCAAAAAATGGAAAATCGGTGTGAGATTTTTATTTCCGCGGATAAATTGAACGAAAACAAAACAGTCTCTAAGACTTAAATTTTTTAAGCACATAATCAGGGCAGGCAGTCGGTCGTTTCGTTTTCATATCAATGAATGCCATAACGGTGTTCGCAGTAACCAATAATTCGTTCTTCTCGTTAAAAATTTCATAGTCGAATTCTATCTTGACGGAAGGTATCTTTTTCAATTTGGATTTTACCGTTAACAAATCGTCATAGAGGGCGGGTTTCTTAAAATCGATTTGCATCGAAACCACGGGGAGCATCACTCCTTCTTCTTCCATGGTTTTGTAAGAAATACCCAACGATCGTAACCATGCCACTCTTCCCATTTCTAAATACTGCGCATAATTGCCATAGTACACATAACCCATTTGGTCTGTTTCAGCATAACGCACGTGAAAAGAAATTTCGTTAAAATCGATCATTATTAAGGTAAAACCTATATATTTAAGAAGTTGTGGAAAGGAGCCTTTTAACTTCCGAAAAAAAAAGAGAAAAATCAACCCCTATTTGATTTTTTTTTTAATTTATTTGTTCACATATTTGTCAACCCTAAAGAATCCTAGAACTTACCACTTTTAATCAGTAAACTTAATCACTAACCAAAGAAAATACAAGAACATTATCAAATGGGTGTTACTGCAAATTCAGTTTGGAGCAATTGTTTGGCATTTATCCAAGATAATATCCAACCGCAGGCATTCAAGACATGGTTCGAACCGATCAAACCGGTTAAGCTTTCAGAGAATGCCCTAAGCATTCAAGTGCCCAGTAAATTTTTCTATGAGTGGCTTGAAGAGCATTACGTAAAACTTTTGAAAGTGGCCCTTACCAAAGAATTGGGTGAAACGGCCAAATTGGTGTACATCATAAAGATGGAAAACACGTACGGCAATCGCGAACCATTTACTGAAAAAATTCCAAGTTCGAACAGGGCCTCAATGCGCCCTCAAGAAATGGATGTGCCTATAAAATCTAAAAATCCTGAGCTTAAGAATCCGTTTGTGATTCCGGGCATTCGAAATATCAAGATCGAATCACAGCTCAATGCGAATTACAACTTTGATAATTTTTTAGAGGGTGATTCGAATCGCTTGGCACGTTCCGCAGGAATGGCCGTGGCCAATAAACCTGGTGGAACTTCTTTCAACCCGCTTCTGGTATTCGGAGGTGTCGGTTTGGGCAAAACGCATTTGGCCCATGCCATAGGGGTCGAGATAAAAGATAAATATCCAGAGCGTACGGTGCTTTATATTTCTGCCGAGAAGTTTACCCAGCAATATATTGAGTCGGTCAAGAAGAATACAAGAAACGATTTCATCCATTTTTATCAATTGATCGATGTGTTGATCATTGATGATGTACAATTCCTTTCCGGCAAATCAGGTACACAAGATGTCTTCTTCCATATTTTCAATCACTTGCACCAAAACGGAAAACAGGTTATATTGACTTCCGATAAGGCACCGGTCGATATGCAAGATATCGAACAACGATTGTTGTCGCGTTTCAAATGGGGTCTTTCGGCAGAATTACAAAACCCTGATTACGAGACACGAATTTCCATCCTTAAAAATAAACTATATCGTGATGGTGTAGAGATGCCCGACGATATCGTTGAATATGTAGCCAAACATATCAAGACCAATATTCGTGAACTCGAGGGTGCCATAATTTCATTGATCGCGCAATCTTCTTTCAATAAAAAGGAAGTCACTTTAGAACTTGCCCGGCAAGTAGTCGAAAAATTTGTCAAGAATACGAAGCGTGAGGTTTCCATCGATTACATTCAAAAAGTGGTTTCCGATTATTTCGAGATGGATGTGGCAACTTTGCAGTCAAAGACGCGAAAAAGACATATTGTTCAGGCGCGTCAGCTGGCTATGTTCTTTGCAAAGAAATATACAAAAGCCTCTCTGGCAAGTATCGGTTCTCAAATAGGTAAACGAGATCACGCCACTGTTTTGCATGCATGCAAGACCGTTGACAACCTAGCCGAGACTGACAAACAGTTCAGAAAATATATCGAAGACCTTACCAAGAAGCTTTCCTGATCATAATTGTACTCCCGTATCTTAAAACGTCTTATTTGAAAATTTGGCAACTTTAAGATTTCGATATTGAATTATTGATTATTAAATTACAGACTGAGTGAAACTGCGCCATTTTTATAATTTATAATCAATAATTCGCTATTAACCAATATGTCGCCAGTCTTGAATTACGATAAAAGCAAACCCTTGAAGACCAAAGTACTAATGGTGTGTTTGGGAAATATTTGTCGGTCGCCTTTGGCGGAAGGCATCTTAAAAAGCAAGGTCGACCCCGATAAAGTATTCGTTGATTCTGCTGGAACCGGGGGGTATCATATTGGTGAGAAACCAGATTCAAGATCAATAGATGTTGCCCAAATACATGGCATCAATATATCAGACCAACGGTGTCGCAAATTTTCCTCAGCTGATTTTGAAGATTTTGACTTGATTTACGTTATGGACAAAAGCAATCGGGCAAACATCTTATCATTGGCAAATTCAGAGTCTGGAGCTAAAAAGGTAAAATTACTTTTAGAAGTTATAAACGATTCTCCCCAAGAAGTACCCGACCCCTACTACGGTGGCAAAGACGGATTTGAAAATGTTTACCAGATGATAGATCAGGCCTGTACCCAAATCGGCGATAATTTGAATAAACAGGAATAAAAAATGGCCAAACCAAAAAGATCCGTCGGCAGGTTATTTTTGATCCCCAGTATTTTAGGGGATAACGAACCCTTGGAAGTACTGCCAATTTCTGTCAAAGGGGCAATCGAGTCAATTGACCATTATGTCGTTGAAAATGAAAAATCGGCGAGGAGGTTTATCAAAAAAATAAGTCCGAGAAAATCACAATCAAAATTAAAGCTCGAAACGCTGAATAAATTTACCGAACAAGCGGCTATACCCACATTTTTACAACCATGTTTTGAAGGCTACGATGTGGGGATCGTATCAGAGGCCGGTTGCCCCGGTATTGCTGATCCAGGTGCCGATGTCGTGAAAATCGCGCACGAAAAAAACATTAGGGTCATTCCTTTGGTCGGTCCGTCGTCCATATTATTGGCGATGATGGCAAGTGGATTCAACGGACAGAATTTCGCCTTTACCGGATACCTACCTATTGAAAATGCGGATCGGAAAAAAGCGATCAAGACTTTGGAGCGGACTTCAAGAGAAATGCAACAGTCTCAAATATTTATCGAAACTCCTTATCGAAATGATAAGTTATTGGAAGAACTGATTAAAACCCTTTCTGGCAATACGAAATTGTGCGTGGCCTGCGACATCACTTTACCTACCGAACAAATTGCAACAAGAAGTGTTTCAGAATGGAAGAATATGAAGTGGGGGCTTCACAAAAGACCTGCGATATTTATCATTCAAGCATAAAAAACCCCCTTATCCGATGGCACACGGATCAGGGGTTTTTAGTATAAAGAAAAAGATTCCGACCCCTGCCTGCCGGCAGGTTCGCCGGAAAGACATTAAATTGATTACTTAATCTATTCCTTTCGATACTTTCGGGTTACGCACAGGAGATACATGTGAAACATCATAACCTGAAAACTTGCGCATATAATTTGCGATGGACGTTCCGTAGCTGTCTTCAAAATCAAGAGTACCATATGAACGAAGATATTTTTTCACATTACCGGCACCGGCCAAATGTGCTGCGGCCAAGATACCTGATTCGGTAACCTGTATTCCACCAATCCATTTTCCTTGAAAGCGGACGATATCCTTTCTAAGAATCCATTTGTTTCGTGAAACATTGGTATGAAAGACCTCTTCCTGTAGAACCGGATCGTTCAAAAAACGAGTAGCGTTATACACTCCCATTAATTGCAAGGTTCCTATACCGAACTGATATTTGCCCAAATACCCGAAGGTATTGGTCGTAAAATAGTTTCCCTGAGATTCCTTAAAAGCCAAAGCTTCCCGAAAGCCGATAAAAGAAGTTCCTAAGAACGGTGGGGCGATGATCATCATATCATACTTGATCACTTCCTGCTTAGGAAAAATTACCTCTGTAGGCTCTGTAACCCTCAGGGTTTCAGGAACCTTTACATCCCTTAATGTAAAACCGTAACTTACGATTACCAATACTACTGTCAAGGGAAAAATAGAATTTATCCACTTTTTCATAGTTCCGTTCTTTAGTTAAAAAGGCCTCTCGGCCAGCTCAACATATAAGAGACAAAGATACTACTGGATTTCGCTATCTATAGGAAGGCATTGTTAAAATCGGCCAAATTTAGTTAAGAAGTGCTAAAATTGCGACAATTGGCCTATCTGGTAATTTTTTGGGCATTAATCCAGCGGATGTACTGCGCTTTATTGCGGTTGTGCTGTGCCGCGGTCTTGGCGAACTTATGGTACCCGAAATCCTCTACATTGGCCACCATATAGATATAATCGTGTTTTTCAGGGGATAGAACGGCGTCGATGGCCGAAATGTCGGGCATAGCAATGGGGCCGGGGGGCACACCCGCATATTTATAGGTATTATAAGGCGAATCTAATTCCAAATCTTTGTAGAGCACTCTTTTTATGACCATATCGAAATTGCCTGTATGCTTTTTAATGGCGTAAATGACAGTGGGGTCTGCCTGCAACAGCATGTTTTTACGTAATCTGTTAAGATATAAACCCGCAACCCTCGGTCTTTCCTCTACTTTGGCAGTCTCTTTATGCACGATCGAGGCAAGAGAAATTACCTTTTTCGGACTAAGTCCGATCTTTTCGGCCTTGGCTTTACGATCTTCGTTCCAGAAACGATTGTATTCAGTTATCATTCTATCCCTAAATTTCTCTGCGGAGGTATTCCAAAAGAACTCGTAACTATTAGGAATATAGGGAGTCAACTCATGTCCATTGTCGAAACCATTTTCCTTTTGGAAATCAACATCATTAAATGCTTTTAACAAGGAAACACTATCGGCTTCGATCTGAGATGCTATACGACCGGCAAGGGTTTCCAAAGATTCCTGATTATTAAATGCCACTTTTACCGGAATACTACCACTTCGCAAAGCACCTATAAGATCATTATTGTTCATTCCTTTTCGAATGGCAAACTTTCCGCCTTTCACATTCTGGGAATACCCTTTACGGTCTGCAGCTTGCTCAAAAGTCTCCAAATCTTCCAAAAACGGCGAAAGTGCATCTTTGACCTTTTCAAAACTGTCGTCAGACTTGATGAAAATGTAGGCTTCATCAATATCGAACTTGGTATTTGGCGTAAAAAAAGCACCATAGACCATATATGCGAAAAGCCCACCACCGATAAGACCTACAAAAACCAGAAACAATAAAATTTTCTTGATATACATAATGCACTTGTTTAAAATTTTTCAATTGGCTAAAAAATTGCCTTTTTGAACTCATCTTTTGTCTTTTTTTCCTTCCGTCCGCCAAAGCGGATGCAACTTAAAAAAGCCTTCAACTGGGTTCAAAATCGCTAATTCCTGTCCGTCCGGCAGGCGGGTTCGCTATAATCCAAAAAGTTTAAACAAGTTCTAGCTATTGATCTTTTGAAACAAAATTTCGTTCTTATAATCTCCTTGTGAAAATATCCAGTCTTTTTTTAGACCTACTTCTACAAACCCCATTTTTTTGAACAGATGCAAACTTGCAACATTGTCTTCTGTAACATTTGCAAAAAGCTGTCGCAATGCTAAAGTTTCAAAGGCATATCGGCATAAAAGTGAAATTGCTTCCGATCCCACACCTTTATTTCTATCCTCATTCTGCAAAACAACAATGCCAAGACCGGCCCGCTGATTTTTAGGGTCAAAATCAAAAAGGTCGATTAGGCCCAATTTTTTGGTGGAATTATCACAAATACATAGCCGCAATTGCTTTACATCATAAATATCACGATGCGCATTTTCAAGATACTTTCTCAAGACCTGTTTGGAATAAGGTGTCACGGTGCCACTTATCTCCCATATTTCAGGATTGTTCTCAAGCTCGTACAAAAATTCGAGGTCAAGTGGCTCAAGGGCCCGTAAATAAATATTTTCTCCTTTAAGGTTCACAATTCGATCTTTCCTTTAAATACTTGTTCGGCCGGACCTATCAATACGATGTTCCTATAAGTACCGCCATTTGTCTCAAATCGTACTTTAAGGTTACCTCCCATTGCTTTTATTTTGGCTTCATTGCCTTTTAATTCTCCCGAATGGTGCATCGCCAATGCTACAGCGGTAACTCCTGTGCCACAAGAAAGTGTCTCGTTTTCAACTCCCCTTTCATATGTACGTATAGCAAACAGGTCATCTGACTTTTGCTCGACGAAGTTAATATTGCTTCCTTTTTCGCCATAAAGTCCGTAACGCAATCTTTTTCCCTCCGAATAAACATCAAAGTCATCAAGACCGGAAACCAGTTGCACGTGATGCGGTGATCCAGTATTAAGGAAAAAATAATCAGGTTTTTCACGAATCTCTTTGACATCGCCCATTCGCAGACTTACCAGATCTCCATCTATTTCAGCATGGTGCAATCCATCGGAGGCGGAGAAATTCGCATCATTTTCTATAACTTCAAGAGATTTCGCAAAGGCAACGATACAGCGGCCCCCGTTACCACACATACTACCCTGATTGCCATCGGAGTTATAATACACCATCTTGAAATCTGACATTTCGTCATTTTCCAAAAGAATAAGTCCATCTGCGCCAATGCCAAATTTTCTGTCGCAAAGCTTCGCAACCAATTTGGTATCATTTTTGGGGAGTTCATTACGTCGATTGTCGATCATAATAAAATCGTTCCCTGTTCCCTGATATTTGAAAAAATCGAATTGCACGGCTTGATATATAAGAAACAAAGATATAATTTTATTAAGGTTTTATTAGCAGTTAAAAAGTCGTTAAAACGAATTATTCGAATAATAAAAATGGGTAAATTCGCGTTACACCGAACGAACAAAAACTATTAGAACTATGAAGAAAATCGGAAGTATGCTGTTGGTTTCCCTTATTGCGGGAGCCGTTACGCTAGGAGCTTATAAATTATTTTTCGAGCAACCGAATATTGCTGTCGTAAGCAGCGAGGACAATAACCCGGTATTTAATACGAGTTTTATACCGACCTCTGCCAAAGGTTCTGGAATCAATGAGGTGGACTTTACGGTGGCTGCCGAAAACACGGTTAATGCCGTCGTTCACGTAAAAAATGTGACTATGAGCAAGGGCTCGAGCAGTGTTATGGACTTCTTCTACGGTTCGGGCGGGGTCCAAAGAGCACAGGTGGGTACCGGGTCAGGGGTCATCATTACACCTGATGGCTATATTGTGACCAATAACCATGTAATAGATAAGGCCAGCAAATTGCAGGTTACCCTAAATAATAATAAGACCTATGAAGCCGAACTCATTGGGGCTGATCCAAATTCAGATATTGCTTTAATAAAAATAGAGAATGATGTTAAGCTACCCTATTTGGCTTTTGGAGATTCGGATAACACCAAAATCGGGGAATGGGTCTTGGCCGTCGGAAACCCTTTTAACCTAACTTCCACTGTTACCGCAGGAATCGTGAGTGCAAAAGCAAGAAACCTTGATCCACGTAGAAACCAATCTTTCATACAGACCGATGCTGCGGTAAATCCTGGCAATAGTGGCGGGGCCTTGGTAAATACCAACGGTGATCTTGTTGGAATAAATACGGCCATTAGCTCTCAAACAGGTTCTTACGTTGGATATTCGTTTGCTGTACCAAGCAATATTGCTAAAAAGGTTGTCGAGGACATTATGGAGTACGGTAACGTACAAAAGGGTATTCTTGGAATAAATGTGGTAAGATTGAATACACCCTACGCTGTAGAAAAAGGTATCAATGAAATCGAAGGAGTATATATTGATGGTGTCGAGGAAGAAACCGGTGCGGCCGATGCTGATCTGCGTGCTGGAGATATCATCAAGAAAATAGATAATATTAAGATAAAAAAGTATCCCGATTTGACGGGCTATCTCTCTACAAAGAGACCGGGTAACGAAGTTGAAGTAACCCTTGATCGAAATGGTGAAGTTCTTACTGTTCCGGTAATGCTTAAAAAACGTCAAACGACATTTTTGCCGGAAATGGGCCTAGAGGTCAAGAATTTGAATGAAAAGACAAAGAAAAAATTCAAGACTGAAAAAGGAGTTCTTATTGTTGGTGTACCAGAAACCTATCGGGGTTACGGACTTCAAGGTAAGGTAATGATTGCAGTTGATGATGAAGAAATCGATGACATTCAAGAAGCCAGGGATCTATTCGGAGGAATCTCGAAATATGGTAGAACGAGTATAACCTTGTTGAACGAAGACGGTGAACGTGAACGACTGATATTCCAGTAGTTCTCGGAAATCATATATAAGAGACTGTTTTGAAATATCTCGATTATTTCCTGCCTGCCGGCAGGCAGGAAAAATAGGCCATAACAATTCTAACGACATATTTCAAAACAGTCTCTAAGAAAAGTGTTCCTAAAAGGGCGCTTTTTTATTTAAAAAGGTTTCTGCCCCCCGATTGAAATATCTAATTTTGCAGAATCAACACATCAACAATATCCAAGCATGAGTCCTGTAAAATCGTACGAAAAAGAACTTGCGTTTCAGGCCGACCGCCGCAAGGCAACGACCGAATTCATTAAAATAACCAACGACCTCTGGTATGACAAGTCCATAGAGATTGTTCTGTTCAAAAATCAGGTCATCGACAAGAATGTCAGTGACATCATCAATCTTCACGAATATGCCGGGGAATTTGTGCAAAAGCCTATTTCCATATTCGACTCTGTTGAAATCTTAAGAGCCATAAGCGATATTAAATTGCCTCCTTCGAAATTGGATATCGGTAAATTGACCTACGAATATCACGCAGATGACAGCAATTTCAATGATGTCAAGGCATTCGCAATCGATAAATTAAGAGACTCCAGTAAAACTAAAAACATAGAACCCAAGGATGTTGTTCTATATGGCTTCGGAAGAATAGGAAGGCTTTTGGCCCGTGAGCTTATGGCAAAAACCGGTAAGGGAAATCAACTGCGGTTACGAGCAATAGTTACCCGTGGTGTACTTACTAAAGAGATACTTGAAAAGAGGGCGTCACTCTTGAGAATCGATTCGGTTCATGGCAGGTTTTCAGGAACCGTGGAAGCGGATTTAAAAGGAAGAGCACTGATAATCAACGGTACTACCGTGCATATGATCAATGCCAATACCCCTGAAGAAATAGATTATACCAAATACGGAATCGACAAGGCTTTGGTCATTGATAATTCGGGAGCTTTCAGGACAAAATCAGATCTAGAGCGGCATTTGAAATCTAAAGGCGCAGCAAAAATTTTGTTGACCGCCCCCGGAAAAGGGGTGCCCAATATCGTTCATGGAGTAAACCACATGGAATTTGATCCGGATAAAACAAAAATTTATTCCGCCGCTTCATGCACTACAAATGCGATTACCCCTATTTTAAAGGTAATCGATGATTCCCTGGGAATCAAAAAAGGGCATCTTGAAACCATACATGCTTACACGAACGATCAAAATCTGGTCGACAACATGCACGGGAAGTATCGTCGCGGACGCGCCGCCGCCCTTAATATGGTCATTACCGAAACAGGGGCCGGCCAAGCAGTCGCCAAAGCTTTACCAGCTTTAAAAGGAAAATTGACATCCAATGCAATTCGAGTGCCTGTACCGAACGGATCTCTTGCCATTTTGAATTTGGAAACAAAGAACAAAACTTCACTATCCAGTATAAATACGATCTTGAAAAAGTATGCTCTTGAAGGCGATCTTGTGGAACAGATCCAATATTCGTTGAGCAAAGAGATGGTATCTTCGGATATCGTCGGCACCTCTGCCCCATCGATTTATGATAGCAAGGCTACGATAGTGGCCGATAATGGCAAAAATATTGTTCTGTATATTTGGTACGACAATGAATATGGCTATTCGCATCAAGTTATTCGTCTAGCAAAATATATAGCGAAGGTTAGGCGCTACACCTATTATTGAGTAAACTACCTCGGGGCAAGCCCACAAGGCATTAAAATCCCAAATCTCAAGCACCAAATTCCAAATTCCAATTCGTGCAAAAGAGGATTTGTGAAAGTTCGTGTCCGAACATCACGGAAAATGAAACGGGGCAAGCCTCCTTTAAACCCAAAGAGATCAAAAAGCTCTTTTTTTATATTTTTAGATATTGTTGTCCGATCAAAATTATCTAAATCTATTTAAAGCCTTGCTATTGTTAAGTTTAAAGGGTTTTTAAAATAAGACACCTTGTTTTTGGATAATGTAATGAGAATTATACGATGTAAAATTCACATATCACTACCAAGCAGGTTATCAGTTTGTTACAGTCGCGCCTGTGTTCTTTATTCTAACAGCGAAGCGGTCTTATATCTTTTACCGGACAACAATGATTTTTAGAATTTATACCCAGCTAATTATCAATTTTTTTTCTTAATTAATAATATTCAATTACTTTAGTCTTTCTCTAAATCGAATAATTAATATTAAGACCCATTTTCGAAATGAAAGGTTACAAAATACTGGCCATAGTAGTTGCCTTGTTCGCATTTAACCTGCAATTTGCGCAAGAAACTCAACAACAAGATCTGTCTTTGGACAAAGGTACTATCGATAGCCAATTCGAATATGTCTACAAGAAGTCAGGTAATTACCGCGCCGATGGAAAGAGATATGAAGTGGTTCGCATTATTTCATTGGATAAATTGCGTCGGAATGTAATCGACAGTTTGAAGGCGCAATATAAAAATGCAGCTGAATTGGAAGCTACTATTTCGGGGCATGAGTCGACCATAAGTTCATTAAATAAACAACTTGAAGATACTACCAACAACCTCAGTTCTGTTACGGAGGAAAAAGACAGTATGTCATTTTTAGGTATACTAGTCTCAAAAATAACGTACAACACGATTTTATGGTCTATTATTGCAGGGCTGTTAGGCTTGATGCTGTTCTTTATGTACAAGTTCAGGAGAAGCAATATTCTCACGCAAGAGGCGAAGTCAAACCTTTCGGAACTTGAAACCGAATACGAAGATCACAGGCGCCGTGCATTGGAACGCGAGCAAAAAATAAGTCGCCAGTTGCAAGACGAGATAAATAAATACAAGAAAACAAAATAATCTAAAAGCTCCGTCAGGAGCTTTTTTTATTAGTAAATGGTTACAGTTTATAAAGCAGGCCTAGAACATCTTCGAGAGTTGGCTACATTATTCGACAAGTACCGTGTTTTCTACGAACAGGATTCTGATTTGCAAGCTGCAGAAAATTTTCTTCAAGAGCGGTTGACGAACAATGAGTCCATAATCCTTGTGGCCGATATTGATGGAAGGGCCGTCGGCTTCACCCAATTATATACCTCGTTTTCGTCTGTTTCTATGCTTCCTATTTATATTCTGAACGATCTTTATGTGGAAGGAGAGCACCGAAAAAAAAGAATTGGGGAAGCCCTTCTGAATCACGCGAAAAAACTTTGCAGGGAAAATGGTTTCAAAGGATTGGCCTTGGAAACCGCAATAAACAATCCTGCTCAAAAACTCTATGAAAGGTTGGGATGGAAAAAAGACTCCGGCTATTTTCATTACTTTTGGTCGGCACAATAATTATTGACATTTTAAAGACCTGAGTTCTATTAATAATCTAGATGGTGAATTAAGTAAAACAGTGAAAATCATTGATCTGTCATTTCGACAGAGCGAAGTATGAGCCCTTCGACTCCGATCAGGACAGGCTCCAAAGAGAAATCCCAACAGGTCGGGATTCCTCCTCATAAGCTACGCTTAGGTATTTTCAATCAAAAAATATTTTGATTTCAATAACGATCGGAATGACAATTTTTCCAAAGAAATAAACATAACGTATTGATATACAAATACATATTAATCGAACTCAGGTTAAAGGATTGGGAATGGGCAATTGGCTTCAAGAAATTGAACTTTGCGGGAAGCAGATAAAGTTGGTTCCGCTTACAGTATCGCACAAAGAAGAATTATTGGAAGCTGCTTCCGACGGGGAACTCTGGAAGCTTTGGTACACCTCGGTTCCGTCCTCAGAAAACATCGAAACGTATTTAGACATTGCTCTTTCAGAACAAAAATCGGGAAGCTCTTTACCCTTTGTTGTCTTCAGCCTAAAAACCAATAAAATCATTGGCTGCACAAGATATTGCAACATGGAAAAACAAAATAGAAGGCTTGAGATCGGTTATACCTGGTATGCAAAAAGTTCTCAAAGAACCGGAGTCAATACCGAGTGTAAATATCTCTTGCTACAATATGCATTTGAAAAGTTGGACTGCATAGCCGTGGAGTTCCGCACAAATTGGTTCAACTATAGTTCGCGAAACGCTATCACGAGATTGGGGGCTAAACAAGATGGTGTTTTGAGAAGCCACAGAATCGATGCCAATGGAATTTTGAGAGACACAGTTGTCTTTTCCATAATACAAATGGAATGGCCCGTTATTAAAAAGTCCTTGGAATATGAAATGGGCAAATACCTATAAAAAGACTAGATGAGAATCGATATTATTACAGTATTGCCTGAATTGTTGAAGAGTCCTTTTGAGGCTTCCATCCTCAAAAGAGCAATCGACAAAGGTCTGGTCGAGGTGCATTTGCACAATCTTCGTGATTATACCGATAAGAGTTACAATCAAGTAGATGATTATCAATTCGGCGGCGGAGCGGGCATGGTACTGATGATAGAACCGATCGATAAGTGTATTTCTTCATTAAAATCGGAACGCGGGTACGATGAAATCATTTATATGACACCTGACGGCAAAACCTTAGATCAAAAAATGTCCAACTCCATATCTTTATTGGGCAATTTGATTATTCTTTGCGGTCATTACAAGGGCGTTGATCAACGGGTAAGAGACACTCTGATTACAAAGGAAATTTCGGTTGGCGACTATGTGCTTTCGGGAGGCGAATTGGGGGCCGCAATATTATGTGATTCGGTAATACGCCTAATTCCCGGGGTTTTGAACAATGAAACCTCTGCGTTGACCGATACTTTTCAAGACGATCTTTTGGCACCTCCGGTCTATACCCGCCCAGCTGAATATAAGGGAATGGCAGTTCCAGAAGTATTGTTAAGCGGAAACTTTCCAAAAATTGAAGCCTGGCGGGAGGAAGAAGCCCTGAAACGAACCGAAGATCTTCGGCCCGACTTACTGAAAAAATAGTCCGCAAACGCCTTTTCAATCATAACTATTCAGCCGTTATGAGTTATGACCATGCCCGACCGCCGCAGGAGGGTTTTAGCCTCGAGGCATTGGGGGTCTTCGTTCTTTGTTTCCTTCTCACTTCTTACTTTTTACTTCCCTCCCCTCTTTTAGTCTATGTTCTTGACTCTTGGTTCTCTACCGACAGGCCTACCTAACGACTGAATGGCTTTTCAATCCCTTAAAAATCATTGAGAATTACTTGTAAGTTCTAATTTTAGAACTATTTTTGCATCCGGTTTTATCAACCTCTGACGAAATACGTGAATGTTGGTTATGCCTAATGCTAAATTAAAGCAATGGAATCTTTAATAAAATTTGTAGAAGAAGAGTTTGTTCCAAAAAAGGAATTTCCGGAATTCTCATCTGGTGATACAATTACTGTGTATTATGAAATCAAGGAAGGTGAAAAAAAACGTACCCAGTTCTTTAAAGGAATCGTAATTCAGAGAAGGGGCTCAGGGGCCACCGAAACTTTCACGATTCGTAAAATGTCAGGTACTGTTGGGGTCGAACGTATATTTCCGATAAGTATGCCGGCACTACAGAAAGTCGAAGTAAACAAAAAAGGTAAAGTCCGTAGGGCCCGTATCTTCTACTTCAGAGGTCTTACCGGCAAAAAAGCAAGGACCAAAGAAGTTCGATCTTAGAAATATTAGCAAAAAAGCTACAAGCAAGCCCCGTTTCAACGTTGTTGAAACGGGGTTTTTCGTTATCAACAATTGTTAACTTCATAGGTTCATAAGGTGTTGATTTTAAATTTGTTAAATGTTTTGGTAATCTCCAATCCATATCTTATATTTATTACATGGTTGAAAGGCGAACCTGTCTAGGGCAAGTTGGAAAACCTTTGTAAAGTTTACGTTCTTTATATTGTTGTTCAGTAATTTGAAATTGAGGGGTAATTTATTATGCCTAAAGATCAAAAAACGAGCGTCGATTCAAAAGGCTGTCGCTTTTTATCGGTCGATGTGAACTTCTTGTGCGCTACATTTATAACTTCGGTCATCTATGTAAGATAAGAGGGTAAAGGCAACGAGAAGAAATACTAAGTAGTTGCTTGGTTTGATAATTGAGGACAAAAGGTATTTCAAACGTGGATTTAGTTCGGTAAATGCAATCATTGGTTGCGGTACCGTAGCAATACGGAGCAAAAAGTTTACCAGCTATTTCTAAAAACCCATGACAATGTACTTGTACAATGTCATGGGTTTTGTTTTTTTAACGTCCATTGCTTTCAAAAAATTCGGATTCAATTGCATCTGATACAAATACTGTAGCGCTTCTTAAAACCCAAATGGTTCTTAGAGCAATCCTTTGAAGAGTCATATTTTATTGAAATTTTGGAAAGTTGAGTGCTCTATAATAGTAGTGCAGTAAAACCTTCACTTTATGGGACTGATTATTTTTCGAGAAAACTTAAATTTTCATGTAAATCATTCTCTGCAATACATTTATTTTTTGCCATTTAATCCTTCCAGATAGGAATCTTCACATAACTATCGTTGAACCACTTTATTTTTAGGGGTTCTTTGCCATCTGCTATCGTTTCTTGGCTTACATCTTTGCCTGAACCGGAGTTTAATTGAGAAAACGGGTTCTTATTTACGTCTAAAAAAATAACCAAGCGACTGCCCTTTTTTAATTGCTTACTTACCAAATACGTATTTGTAAATGGGATAGTTTCCTTGATCTGAGGCGTCAGCAAATTTCTTTTAGTGATGTCTTTTGCGTAGCTCGCGCGAAAGATGATATATGACAAATGAAAATACTCTCCGCTTGGCATCAACTCATATAATGTGATTCCAATATCAAAATCCTTTTTATTGATACTTGCCATTATCTCGCCTTCGAACGAACCATTGACCAAAATAGATTCTTGCATGGGCTCGCTTACAAAAACATTTCCGCGCCTGGTGTTGAGTTCATCCAATATGATAGGGTCGGGATAATAATTATTATTATTCCATTGATCCCTATCCGAAAAGTCAACCACTTGGCTGAGATACTTCTCTTTTTCCGGTTTTTGAGGTTTTAGAAAATAGTAGTCTTCCGTTTTTTCATCTACTAAATACAGCTTTAGATAATCATTGTTCATTTTTTCGATAGAGGGAGCGCTTCGCCATTCGTTCGCCTCCATTACCTGATAATTTATTCTGTCAATGAGTATTTTTGGTTTAGCCCCATTCTTAAAAATATAGTCGAACCATTGATATGTAATTTCATTGGTGTTTATAAGCGCGTCTTGATCCACTTTATAACCATTTACTTTGGGAAAGCCTCCCCTTTGGGCGCCAAAATGGCCATAAGGACCGATAATCAAATAGTGCTCCGCTTTAGGATTGTACTTATAGTGTTCCCTCATATAATATAAACTTGAATTTTGAGAGTCGTTATAATATCCATCGATAGTAAGAACAGGAATGTCGATTTGGGCAAAATCCTCTTGATAAGGTGCCATCTCTTGCCAATATTCATCAAATGACGAGTGGCTAATCCATCGCTGAAACCACTTATTCGGTCTTTCGTCAATACTATCCATCTTTTTATAAGCTACCCCGCTTTCCCACCATTTATATTGCATTTGTCTTGTGCGTTGTCTGTCATTCCCTGCTATTGTGTCTAAATACCTATTGTTTCCCACATAAAATGCCCATTCGTAATTGGCATTGATAAAAATATTGTTTTCCATAGGTAACCCCATTCCAGGTCTATTGGCCACATAGGGCACTATGGTTTTAAGGGCTGGATGTAATTTTTTAGCTGCGGCCCATTGTGTGAACCCGTTATAGCTACCCCCGAACATTCCCACATTTCCGTCACACCACTTCTGTTTACTTATCCAGTCTATTACGTCGTAGGAATCATTGGCATCGTTCTCGTATGGCCATATTTCGTCCTGACTGTAACGTTTCCCTCGTATGTAGGCCATTACTCCGATATATCCATTATCTACCGATTCTTTTAGCGATTCGACATCATTGCCCCTGGCATATATGGTATATTGAAGTATTACAGGTTGCGGTTTTGTTGCTCCTTTTTCCTTTACCACAATTGCGGAAATCGTTGCGCCATCACGCGTTTTAATTAGAACGTCTTGAATATCATAATACGATTTTGAGTCTTCATGCTTCAAGATTTCCTTGGCCTTATCTTGAGCATTGCATGCTGTAATGAGCACAAAAAGGAAGGCTAAAAAGTTTTTCATTTAATTATTTTTATTTTGAGGGGCAAATTATAGTTGAACTTGAGGCTTATATTATTTCAATTTTTGTTAGCGTTTTAGTACTGTGTTGTTCTTGTTAAAAAATCTCAACGCATGTGTTTTAAGTAAATATATATCCCTAGTCATTATTTCTCCCTGAAAACAAGTATTCTTGAAGAGCCAAGTCCAAAAGGAAGCCATTATCATTATTTGTCAAAATAACAAAGCCAACTTTTTTATCCAAGCTCATCGCTAGCCTTGCCTGAAAATCCCCATTATTGCCCCCATGATGGATTATCCTTCCCTGGGGAGTGTCCTCCAGTTCAAACCCCAAACTGTGCCATCGCTTGTTGCCTCCAAAAAAATAGATAAAAGGCTCAGTGTTTTCAACTTGCGGAGCAAACATCTTTTGGTAGTTTTCTTTTGATAAACCCTTGCCCTGCATCAGACCTATCATGAAATTACTCATGTCTTTGGTGTTGGAATACATGCTGCCAGCTACCCAAGGCTCTCGATGCAAGTCCCAAAACATAGGATAACTTGCAGTATGACCGACCACAATATTTGGTTGTAATCTAGCTATCGCATAAAATGCGCTATTTTCCATTCCCATAGGTTGATAGACTTCTTTGTCTATTATCTCTTGAATATCCTTTCCTGTAATTTTTTCGACTACTCTAGCTAAATACTCATAACCTTCTCCAGAATATTGATATTTGGTTCCTGGAATAAAAAGAAGTTCTCCTTTCTTATTGTTTTTCCATCCGTTAGGGCCACCCCAAAGCCAATTTGGTAATCCGGATTGATGAGATAATATATGTCTAGCAGTAATAAGTTTGGACCTTTCGTCACGCCATATCTGTTCAAAAGGCAGATATTCAAATAAGGGCCTATCAAAATCGATAACCCCTTTCTCGACCAACCGATTTACCGCGAAGGCAAAAAAGGTTTTTGAGACGGACGCTATCTCGAATATGGAAGAATCACTCACAGGCTTTTGAGTAATAGTGCTTTCGACACCAAAATTTCGATTGTAGATTAGTTTGCCATCCTTGACCAGTGCCAAACTAATACCCGGTATATTAAAGTAATTTTGGTAAGTTCTTACGAATTGGTCTATCTCAGCTAGGTCAATCTGTTCGTCATCAAAAAGAATACCTTTTTTTGGAATTAAAAATCTGGGCGCAGAATAACTACTAAGCCTTAAAGTATCGGCAATGTTTATACTACTAGTGGATACTTCTAGTAAAATGCTTTTAAATTCGTCTAACCTAACTTTTTGAACCGCACCGTTACTTTCAGAACTTATGATATTGACATTTTTAGAAGCCGAACTTGCTCGATAAATACCTTCAGGAAGTTCTACCATATAATTTCCAAGTGAATCTACAACTACTGTGGTCCACAATAAATTTGAGATTTCCGAGACAATTTTCACTTTGGACGGAAATGCCAAAGCGTCTTTGGTCTTCCATGTAATAACACCTTCTACTTTACCTCTGACCGCATCTTTTTTCAAAAGCATAACATCTCCCAATCTAAACGGCATAGCTATTTTGGCTCCTCCCGGACTCCATACCAATGAATTTGTTTTTGCTGGGTTTACAGCGACATCGTTGATCATAAAATCCAATCCAATCGTCTTATTTTCTTTTAAATTCTTCCCTAGATGAATTTGCCACTCGTATACAGTTATTCCTTTTTTGTGTTTAACCTTAACCTCCACATCGCTCTCGGAAAGGTCGCTATTGAATGGATCCCAATTGTTGTTAGCTCTTCTGACAATATAGCCCGATTGACTTGCAGCAATACCGATCACACCAGAACCCCTTTTCGGACTATGGTCGAAGTCCAAATATAAAATCTGTCTGTCCTCGGAATTCCACCATATATCATTATTCGCATTTGATTTGACATTATCATTATCTTCGACCTCGACCGCGATGTATAAACTTTGTTCTGATAGATTATAACCAATCCGAAAAAAAGCCCTAGTATCAGCTAACGCACCAAGAAAATTATCGATTTCATAGCGCTCTATGCTTTTTGGCCAGTCGTTGAGCTTTCCATCTATTTTAATTTCCGCGATTGGATATGCAAAGGCTATTTTCCCATTGTGCCCATAACTTATGACCGACAGAAAGACAAATGCGGCTAGGAATAAAGTCTTGATTTTTATTTTGTACATGTTTGTGGATTATTATTTTCGCCTCCAAAGCTAAGTGACTTTGAATTTGAAAAATAGTATCAGATTAGCGAGACAGGATTTTAAAGTCTTTGGAAATTTTTAGGCAGGAATCCTGTTAAATTCTTGAAATTTTTAGTAAAATGACTTTGATCTACAAAACCACATTGATAGCTAATTTCGGTTAGTGTCATTCCTGAATTTCTAATAAGGGAAATACTTTTATCTATTTTGAGTTTTCTCATATATTCCCCATAAGTACATAGGAAATATTTTCTAAAATATTTTGATATGGTAATAGGATGAACCCCAATTCTGGACGATAACTCTTTAAGGGGTATTTGCTGATCCCATCTATCATTTAATAGGTCTGACAAATCTTTTACCCACATAGGAGGTGATATTGTGAAGTTCTTTTTCACATGGGAAATTAGCTCCAGGATAAGAAAATCGATACAGTCCTTACTATTTTTATCTTGGTACTGTAGCTCTTCCAATATTTTTATAATCAAGAA
>QIJL01000514.1 GCA_003232435.1 Flavobacteriales bacterium
TGCGGAAAAAATGTAAGCAAAGTCGATTTAAGAGGGGTATCTGAAGTATTCGAGATAAGCCGTTCCAAAATCATTCTATGCCCTATATGAACCCCGTCAAATGTGCCTATCGTAATCGCCGTATCGTGCTGTTTATCGTACTTTAAGATGTTTTGAACAATGACCACAATAGGGAAATGATAAAAAGGATTATATTTGAAATTGGCTAAACCCCCGTTATGGTTGTAAAATTACGGTTAGTTTTTTCAATTACCATATTATTTCTCTCCTTTTACGGATCTGCTCAGAGCAAGTATTGGACGTCCACGACTACAGAAAAGGCAACTGCTGAAAAAGGCATGAAACGCCTTGAAATTAGAAACGGACAACAATTTTCATTGGATAAAGCGAGTTTATCGAAAGCTTTGAAAACGATTTCCTACACCAAGAAGAATTCGAAGACCATTTACTTTCCTGATATTGATGGAAAGTTGGTCGGGTTCAATGTAAGGGAGACTCCTGTGATGGCTGCAGAGCTTTCTGCCAAATATCCCTCGATAAAATCATATACAGGATATAGAATAGATAAAAGGGAAGACAAAATTCGGTTCAGTGTTTCCCACAATGGGGTACAGGCCATGATCGTTCATGGCAGCGGTAAAGGCAACACCTTTATGCAAAAGCTTGATGGAAGTGATTATATCGTCTACAACAGGGATTCATTTCAGAAAAGGGAAGTTGATTTTATCTGTAGCACAACCGCAAAAGTGGAGAAAAATCTTAGCGCGAGCGCATTAAAACCTATTGATGGGCAGGTACTTCGCAAGTTTAGGCTGGTAGTATCGACCACCGGGGAATATACCGAATATCATGGGGGTACGGTCGTAGATGCCTTGGCCGCTATCAACGCAACGGTAACTAGGGTTAATCAGGTCTTCGAGTCAGATTTAGCCATAACACTTGAATTGATAGCCAATACCGATACGGTTATTTTTACCGATGCAGACACCGATCCCTATGGTGGAAATCTAAGTGGGCAACTACAGAGTACGTTAACCGACAGTATTGGTGCCGCCAACTACGACATCGGTCATTTATTCCACAAAGATCAGGCCAATGGAAATGCCGGTTTCGTCGGGGCGGTTTGTATCGATAATAGAAAAGGCAGCGCTTTTGCATCCCATCCTGATCCCATGGGCGATTTTTATGATTTGGATTATGTGGCCCATGAAATAGGCCATCAATTCGGTGCGAATCATACATGGTCTTTTGAATCGGAAGGCACAAGTGTGCAGGTCGAACCGGGAAGTGGTACCACGATTATGGGGTATGCCGGTATCGCCGGTGTTGATAATGTGGCCCTTCATGGCGAAGACTACTTCCATTATTCTAGCATTGTACAAATAGCGGAATATTTAGAAACCATCAGTTGTGCCGAGGTTACTGCCTTGACGAATAACCCCCCGGTAATTGTTCCGACAGGTAATTTTACTATACCGAAATCCACTGCATTCGCATTAACGGGAAACGCTTCGGATGTTGATGCCGCCGATGTACTTAGTTATACCTGGGAACAAGTGGATAACGGAATTGTAACACAGGCGACTTTTGGGCCAACGAGCCCTACGGGGGCAAATTTCAGATCACAAAAACCTTCAGTAGATCCAGTTCGTTATTTCCCCAAACTGTCAAGTGTAATAGCTGGTAATTTGACTCAGGTCAATCCGCCTGTTAATTCAGCTTGGGAGACGGTTTCAGATGTTGAAAGGGAAATGAACTTCGCACTGACCGTAAGGGACAATGCGATAGGTGGAGGCCAGGTAGAGGCGAATTTGGTTAGAGTGTCCGTGGTGAATAATACCGGTCCGTTTACAGTTACTTCGCAGGCTGCCGGCGAAACCTATGTTGCCGGTGCCGTTCAAAAGATCATCTGGGATGTCGCCAATACCGATATTGCCCCGGTGAACGCCCAAAATGTGGATATTTTTCTATCTGTTGACGGCGGTATAACATTTCCGACTGCACTTTCCACGAATGTACCTAATGATGGAGAGCATGGGATTGTCGTTCCTTTTGCACCAACTACTACTGCTCGCGTTATGATCAAGGCGAGTGATAACGTTTTTTATGCAGTCAATAGCGCGGATTTTTCGATTACCGAATCTGAGGTTGTATTGAATTTTTCTGAATTGGAGTTTGACGTTTGCCAACCCAATAGTGTTGCCACGACCTTTGGTTATGAAACTTATTTGGGCTTTACTGAAGAGGTGACTTTTAGTGTTTTTTCAGCCCCAACGAACCTGATCGTGTCTTTTACGCCCCCGACTGCAACTGCTGATACGCCTGTTGATTTGGTTCTTTCTGGCACGGGGAATATTACTGAAGGCAATCATCAAGTGGTTGTGCTGGCTACATCGGCCAGTATTTCAAGAATGGTAGCCCTAGACCTCAATATTTTTGACAACGTTTTTACCGATGTAGTACTGACTTCACCTACTGACGGTCTGGTAGATGCATCTGTCAGTTCTGAGTTTCAATGGGAAGCCGACCCTACATATACTTCGTACGAATTGGAAATTGCGATAGATGCGGCCTTTACGAACGTCGTTGAGAGCGTAACCTTGTCGAGCAATACATATTTGCCCCAGAACCTTCAGAATGAAACTACTTATTTCTGGCGGGTAAAGCCAATAAATGCCTGCGGCGAAGGGGCGTTCAGCACAGCTTTTAGTTTTACGACCATTGAGTTCAACTGTGCTAACAAGTCCGGAAATGGCCTGCCTTTGGAAATATCGGCAGTGGGTACTCCCACCGTAACTTCAAAAATTAGTTTTTATGAAGACCTGGCAGTGGCCGACATTAACGTAAACCTTGATATTGATCACACTTTTTTGTCTGATTTGGTGGTAAGCTTGACCTCGCCATCCGGCACGACGGTGGTTTTACTTTCAAGTTCTTGTGGAGATTTGAAGAATGTGAATGCCACTTTTGATGATTCAGCCAGTGATTTTGTGTGTGGCGGCGACCCCGCGATCGAGGGTGTGGTAAAACCTCTTGGGTCGTTGAGTTCGTTCAATGGAGAATCGATTTTCGGGGAGTGGACATTGAAAATCATCGATAATGCAGCTTCTGATGGGGGAACCCTGAAGGCTTTTTCTTTGGATATTTGTATCGAAGGTCAATTTAGACCCGATGCTGATAATGATGGCATATTCGATGATGGGGATGATCTTTGCTTGGGCACTCCTGCCGGTACTTTGGTAAATTCAAGCGGATGCCCAATAGCTATTTTTCCAGTGGATAATTTTTCGCTGACCGTTCAAAGCGAATCGTGTAGAAGCAATAACGATGGCGTTATAAAGATCGATGTGGCAACGCCCTTGAATTATGAAATAACGACCGTTGGAGCTGGCCTTGATACGACAGAAAATTTTACTGATACCTATTCTCTTTCAGATCTTTCTGCGGGCACTTATAACATTTGCATTACCGCTATGGATGGCACACTGACCTATCAAGAGCAATGTTTCGATGTCATTATTACCGAACCCGAAGCCTTGGGGGTCGGCTCCAAGACATCTGATGACGGAAAAAGTGTGGTACTTACGTTGCAAGGAGCTGATTCTTATAATATTGAATTGAACGGAACTTTGATCCAGACCGGTTTGCCAGAAATTTCATTGGATTTTAAACAAGGCATCAACACTTTAAAGGTATTTACCGACTTGCCCTGTCAAGGTATTTACGAAGAAGCCTTCTTCAGTTCTAGCGAACCAATCGTATTCCCGAATCCTGCGACGGACTATACGACCATTTTTCTGGGCGGAGTTCAGGATGAGGTCAATGTCGAAATTTTTTCAGAGGATGGTCGACTCATCAGAAGAGATAGGCACATTGCCCTATCGAATGAAATCGAATTGGATCTTACGGGACTCCCTTCAGGGATCTATTATATTCGATTCGAAGGAAGCGGTATCAAAGGAACTTCAAAAATAATCAAGCTATGAAAATACTTAAGATACTTCTGATAGTAATTCTAGTAGTTGCGGGATGCAAGAAAAAGGATCCCCCGGTTCCACCTGAAGCGACATTGTTGGTATTTCCGAACAAGAGTTCAGAATGTACCGTAGGTAACGACATTAACGCAACGACCAGGGAAGTCGATTTTAAATGGCAGAAAGCGAACAATACCGAAACCTATGAACTTAGGGTTACCAATATAAACACGAATACGACTCAAACTATTAGTACGCCGGCATTATCGGCAAGGCTTCCTTTAGAGAAAGGCGCTCCTTTTTCATGGTTCGTGATTTCGAAAAACTCAATGGTGGCCGGACAGGTTTCCAGTGCGACTTGGTTGTTTTACAATGCAGGGTCAGAAACTACCTACCCTCCTTTTCCGGCGGAAATAATCGCGCCAACAATCGGAGCTTCGATTTTTAAGGACATCAATAATGAAGTAACCCTCGAATGGTCCGGTTCCGATGTCGACAACGATATAGAAGGGTTTGAGATCTACTTCGACACCACCTCACCGCCCGTAACCCTTTTGGCCGGCCCGAGTATTGGTGCAACGGAACAAAAAGCAAGTGTTACGGCGAACACAGTATATTACTGGAGGGTTGTTACCGAAGATAAAGAAGGCAATACTTCCGATTCGGGCGTTTTCGACTTCAGGGTATATTAATGGCTATGTGCCGTTAAATTCGTTCATGGTGATCTTGATTCCCGATAACACAAAAGACCGGATTGCCTCGGAAGATTTTTTCATCCGTTCGGCTAACTTTTCTGTTTCCTCATCATTCCATTTACCTAGAACGTGGTCGATCTGTCTTCCTTTGGAAAAATCCGAGCCCACCCCGAACCGAAACCGATTATAGATGGTCGATTGCAAGATATTTTGAATGTCTTTTAGACCATTATGGCCGCCATCGCTTCCTTTTATCTTTAACCGTAGCGTACCGAAAGTAAGATTGATATCGTCGGTAACGACCAAAAGGTTCTCCAATGGAATTCTTTCCTTTTCCAGCCAATATTTAACGGCCTTTCCACTGAGGTTCATATACGTAGAGGGCTTGAGGCAAAGAACGCTTCTTCCCTTGACCTTGAACGTGCCAATATCCGCAAGTTTACGGGTTTCGAAAGTAAAATCTTCGGAATTCGCTAGGCCGTCCAAAATTTTGAACCCGATATTATGGCGGGTCTCGGCATATTCTTCGCCGATATTTCCCAGGCCTGCGATCAAGAATTTTTTCATAGGTTCGGTTTCCTTTAAAATCGATTTGTCAGGGCTAAAAAGAGATCTTAAAAAAGAAAACATATGGTTTGTAATTGCATAAAAATACAAAAGCATCCCGCAATGGCGAGATGCTTTTATTTATAAATTCAAGAAAACTATTCCTTGTTCTCTCTTCCTTCCGCAGTTCCTCCTTCAGCTGGGGCTGCTCCTTCTCCTCCTTCAGCAGTTGCTCCTTCAGCTCCTTCGGCAATTACCCCTTCTTCTCCTTCAACTCCTTCTTCTTCCTCTTCAACAACCAATTCGACAATTGCCGCACGTTGCGTCTTGACCTGTACCACAACGGTACTGTCAGGGTGTAGAATGGTAAAATCATCGTTCAATAACGATTCTACGATAATATTGTCGCCTATCAGTAATTCAGAAATATCGATATCAAAGAAATCCGGCAATTTATCCGGTAAGGCCTTGATCGCCAATTTTCTTTTTCTGAACAACAGACGACCCCCGTTACGAACCCCGGGAGAGTTCCCTTGTAGTCGAACGGGTATGTTCATGGTCACTTCTTTGTCATCGAACAATTGATAAAAATCGATGTGCAAGATTTTATCCGTTACCGGATGAAACTGAATATCCTGCAAAATCGCTTTTAGCTTTCCTTCGCCCAAGTCAACCTTTACGGTATGTGCAGCGGCGGTGTACACTAAATCTCTGAACGCTAGTTCATCAGCTGAAAAGTGTAATGGTTTTTCCCCTCCGTATACCACGCAAGGAACCTTTCCAGCATTACGTAGGGCCTTCGTTGCCTTTTTGCCCACGCTTTCTCTTTCTGATCCTTTGATTGTAATTGACTTCATTGTTTAAATTATAGATTACTTATAATAAATTACTTATTGTTTTCCACGCCTTAGTCTTCGCTGTCTGAGCGTAGCCGAAGACTACATTAAAAATTTCGAGGCTATTGATGTATTATGGTGTACTCGATGCATGACATCCGCAAACAACGGGGCACAGCTCAATACTTTTACTTTATCACTATCTTTTTTGGAGGGAATCGAATCTGTAATGATCAATTCCAGCAATTGCGAATTTTGAATTTTTTCATAAGCATCGCCCGATAAAAGTCCGTGGGTGGTTATTGCCCTAACGCTCAAAGCACCTCTTTTCATCATCAAATCGGCCGCTTTGGTCAAGGTGCCCGCCGTATCGACCATATCATCTACCAAGACGACATTTTTACCATTAACATCCCCTATAAGTTCCATGTGGGAGATAACGTTCGCCTTCGCTCGCTGCTTATAACAAATAACTACGTCACATTTCAGTGCTTTGGAATACGCATAGGCTCTTTTTGATCCACCCATATCAGGGGAAGCAATAGTAAGATCGTCAAGACCAAGCTCTTTCAGATAGGGTAGAAATAGGGTAGAAGCATACAAATGATCTACGGGTTTTTCAAAAAACCCTTGTATTTGATCAGCATGAAGATCCATGGTTATGATTCTTGTGGCTCCGGCGGCTTCAAGCATTTTAGCGACCAATTTTGCCGCTATCGGCACCCTAGGTTTATCTTTTCTATCTTGTCGAGCCCATCCAAAATAGGGCATCACGGCCGTTATATGTCTGGCGGATGCACGCTTCGCAGCATCTAGCATCAACAACATTTCCATAAGATTCTCGGAACTGGGATTGGTCGATCCAATAATGAAAATTCTGGCACCTCTTACGGATTCTTCAAACGAAGGTTGAAACTCACCATCACTGTATCTGGAGAATATTACATTACCTAGATCGGTACCGTAGGTTTTGGCGATGTTTTCGGCCAAAACGGTGCTTTGGGTACAGGAAAAAATCTTAGGCTCGGGAACTTGATATGGCATGATCGTGATGTATAAGCTATCTTGTTAATTGTCAGGAGATAAACCCCCTGATTTTAAGCGAGGTGCAAATTTAGAAATTTATTTGGGTTGCTAAACTATATTTGTAGGTAATTTTAGTTTTCAAACAAAATTATTTTTTAGCTTTGCAGTCCTAATTTTAAGATGCTCGAGTGGCGGAACCGGTAGACCTGTCTGCCGACAGGCAGGCGAACTCGGATTGAAATTTTGAAGGCAATGGTTTGGGTCTATGCTATTTCGAGTTTGACTTCCAACTATATTTATGTTGGGATGACGATCGATTTAAAGCAAAGAATCGACAGACATAATGTTGGAAAGGAGAGAACGACCAGACCCTATATTCCTTTTGAGCTGATTTACGATGAGAAATGTGAAAATAGGGTCGAGGCAAGAAAAAGGGGGAAATATTGGAAATCGGGAGTTGGCAAAGAACGACTCCGTAAACTAAGAGGCAAGAATGGGTAATATGCTCGAGTGGCGGAACTGGTAGACGCGCTGGATTCAAAATCCAGTTCCTTTGGAGTGCGGGTTCGATTCCCGCCTCGAGTACTTAAAGGAAAAGCCGAGATTTATGTCTCGGCTTTTTTATTTCAGGTACAACATAGGTACAATATTTGATGTATTTGCCCGCTTTAGGAGATAAACGAGTTGTTTGTAAAATAATTGGACTCATAATAAGGGGATCCTTGGTTCGAGCCTAAGTGGGGCTACGCCAACAAGGACAGTGCTTTCGGGAAATCGGAAACTTTTTTTTGGCCTGTACAACATCCGTACAATAAATTCCTTCTTTTATTTTCTATATGTAGTTTATTCCTTCTTTAAGAGTGCAATTGTTTTATGGAAGAGGTCGATGGTACTATTTTAGATATGCTCGACCCTATTTTAATACGAATCCTTCGCTTATCCACTTTTACGCCTAATTTTTGCATGGCAAAATTGTTATATATCCAAACCATTTAGCTTTTCGGGAAAAAGAACGAGTTAAAAAACCGAAAAGCTATGTGGTTTGGGTATAGCATTCAATTGCCCCAAAGATTTAACCGATCTTTTTATCGGAGGAAAAAGTGTGGAGCCCTCAGACGAAAGTGGACCAACTGTTTTCTGAAAATCAGTGGACTGTTTTTATGTCTCAAAATCGGATACCCGTAACGAAAGCAAATAAAAGGCGCTGAACGTTCTTATGCTTTTTTTAATTCGATATATGGGTATTTATTTGTTATTTTCACATCTTCAAAGCATAAGGTAAAATGAGTAAAAAATTGCTCCCGCTAATCGCAAGTGTTTTTTTTATACACTTGGGGTACACTCAAAAAGCAACCATTACAGAAAAGAAAATGGTGATGAAAACATATATGTTTTCGGATCCGGATCCCGTACCTGATATGGACAAGAATTACCCTTATTTTAGGTTTGATGGGTACACCAACAAAAGCACTCAACAAGAGTGGAATATGGTAATCTTGGAAAACGACTATATCAAGGTATACGTAAATACAGATGTAGGGGGCAAAATATGGGGTGCTATCGAAAAATCAACTGGAGGGGAATTTTTATATTATAACGATGTTGTAAAGTTTAGGGATGTTGCTCATCGCGGCCCATGGACATCTGGCGGATTGGAGTTCAACTACGGAATTATGAGCCATACCTCGACCTGTTCCACGCCCCAAGATTATGTCATCAAGGAGAATGAAGATGGAAGCGTGTCTTGTGTGATAGGCGCTATAGATCTGCATACCCGTACCAAATGGAATGTTGAAATAAAACTGCAAAAAGACAAAGCTTACGTAGAGACCATTGGATCTTTTTTCAACACCCAGAGCTTGCCCCAACCTTACTATCACTATTCGAATGCCGCTGCAAAGACCGAGGGTAATCTAGAGTTTATTTTCCCGGGCGATTACCACATAGGGCATGAAGGAGAGGTCGGCAATTGGCCGATCGATAATGGCAGGGATATTTCTTACTATGAAAATAATAATTTTGGCGGTTACAAATCATACCATATTGTCAATGGATTCGCCGATTATATGGGAGGATATTGGCACGATGATGATTTCGGCTTCGGAAGTATTCACAGCTATGCCAAAATGCCCGGTAGAAAATTATGGATCTGGGGCCTTGCGGATGAGGGGATGATCTGGGAAAACCTATTGACGGATACAGACGGGCAATATATAGAATTTCAAACAGGGGGCACGTTCAATCAACCTATGGAACTGAGCAGCCTTACCCCTTTCAAGCATCGCGAATTTATTCCGTATGACAGTGAGGTGTCGACCGAACTGTATTTTCCCTTGAAAAAAACCGGGGGCATGGTTGCCGCCACCAAAAACGGGGTACTCAATGTCGTCAGGAAAAATGATGACACCATAGAGATAAGATTAAGTGCCTTGACCCCTCTTAATGCGGATCTTGTTGTAAGATCCGGAGAACGGCTTATTGCTAAGGTCAAGGCAAAACTTCGACCCTTAGATCTTTTGATAAGTGAGGCAACCTTGAAAGAAGATATGGATTTTACCATAGAACTGGGCGATGATCTCTTGTTCTATTCCTCAAAAAAAGAAGATGTGATCGTTGATCGGCCTATTGCCCCCAACAAAGATTTTGATTGGGAATCTGCCATTGGTTTGTTTACCAAAGGATTGGAAATCGAAAAACAATATTCTTACGGCGGCGGACATTCGACAAAGGTAGCACAAGAACTATATTTAAAAAGTTTGGCGTTGGATCCCGCTTACGCTCCAGCTCTAAATCGGGTCGCTTTTAATCACTATAGAATGATGCAGTATGACAAAGCCCTGGTTTATGCCAAAAAAGCATTATCTATCGACACCTACGATCCAGAGGCGAATTATTTGTTCGGAATCGTAAATGCCAAACTAGGAAAATCGGCTAATGCCAAAAGCGGGTTTTCGATCGCCTCGCAATCTACTTCTTACCGTTCAGCGGCTTTTACCGAATTGGCTAAATTATATTTAAATGAAGATAGGTATGGGAAGGCAGTAACAACAGCAAATAATGCCCTTGGTTTTAACGAAAAAAATGTGGTTGCCCTAGAAATTCGGGCTCTGGCCTTCCGAGCACAGAATAAACCGGAAGCTGCCAAAAAAACAATTGCCGAATTGTACGATTTAGACAATACAAGTGCTTTTGTAGCTAATGAGAAAATGATAAGCGGTGAAGGTGATTCAAATAGCCTATCCGCATTGATAACCAATGAGCTACAAGCAGAATCATACATCAGCTTAGCCTTAAAATATCTTGATTTCGGATTTGTTGACGAAAGTATTTCGGTCTTGAAAGCTAGCCCCAAAAATGCAAAGGTGTTTTTGTTATTGGCCTATTTAGATGTTGTCGATCGGTCGGAATGGCTCAAAAAAGGGGTAGATGCCTCGCCCAAACTAGTGTTGCCTTTTAGAACAGAAACCTATGAGGCCCTAACAGAGCTAATGCAAATGAGCACTAGTTGGAAACTTAAATACTATGCATCTTTGATTCTTTGGAAAAAGGAACTGACCGAGGAGGCAAAAGATTTGGTGCTTCAATGTGGTGATCAACCTGATTTTGCCCCATTCTATCTATCAAAGGCAAAATTATTTTCAAGTGATGAAACTATCGTCAATGTATCACTTAAAAAGGCCAAAGTACTTGATCCAAATAGCTGGCGGGTAAACCTTGCTTTGGTAGATCAATACCTAAAAGACGAAGAATATTCGCTTGCGGCTAAAACGGCAAAAGAAAGTTATTCTAAAAACAAAGAGCTTTCGGTAATGGGTATGAGGTATGCAAATGCATTGCTCAAGATGGGCAAATATGGACAAAGTTTGGCATTTCTTGAAAATTTTGAAATCATACCGTTTGAAGGAGCGACCGAAGGAAGGCTTGTTTATCATGAAGCCGCGATAAAGTTGGCTTACGGCGCATTGAAAAAGAAAGACTATAAAACTGCCGTGCAGTACGTTGAAAAAGCAAGATCGTGGCCTAGAAATCTCGGAGCCGGAAAACCGTTCAATGTCGATGAAAGACTTGAAAATTCGATTCTGGCCTATTGCTATAAGCAAACGAACAATACCGATAAAGAGCAAATACATACCGAAAAGGTCGCTAACTACCATCTTGATAAAGACGATAAGGACGATTCTCGAATGTACCTACAGCTTCTTGCCCTCAAAAATATGGGAAAAGCATCTGAATCTAAAGCCTTGATCGACGGTGCCTTTGCAAAAGATAAAGCGAACGGGAATCTGAAATGGGTGAAAGAGATGGATGAAACCGATGGTTTAGCGGGCGATCTTACCCAACAACTGATCGAGAAAGCAAAAGAAAAACCACTTGACAACTCCTTTCTATTGCTCAACGGGTTTCTGGAAATTATAAAGTAAAAGTAATGGTTCTGCTAAAGCTAAAAGGCATTAAAATGAAAAAATATTTTAACCTTCTGTTGATCTCACTTATTTTTATAACGCCACAATGCGTACAAAAGAAAAGCAAAAAACCTGAAACCATGCTAAATGAAATAGGATCCGGCCCAAACCACTATGGTGTCGAAGACTTTAAAAAAATTCGAAAAATTGATGTTCATGCCCATATTAATTCTGAGACCACAACCATGATTAATTTGGCCAGGGCCAATAATTTTAAATTATTGAATATGGCCGTTGATGTTGATGGCCACAACTACCCACCCATTAAGGAGCAGGTAAGAATAAGAAGTTTTCTCCAAAAACAAGACTCTGATGTAATGGCTTTCGGAACAGCATTTACATTGGATGGTTGGGATGAGCCCGATTGGTCGGATAAAGTGATCCGTCAACTTAAGTCTGACTTTGATCTAGGAGCTGTTTCCGTGAAAACATGGAAAAACATAGGAATGGAGGCAAAAGATAAAGAGGGAAACTTGATTTTCTTGGACAATCCAAAATTCGATCCAATTTTCAAGTTCATAGAAAGTCAGGGCAAGGTTTATATAAGCCATGCGGGAGAGCCTAAAAATTGTTGGTTGCCCCTCGATTCAATGACCGTAAAAAATGACTTTGACTATTTCAGTGAACACCCTGAGTACCATATGTACCTACATCCTGAAATGCCTTCTTATGAAGACCAAATTATGCATAGGGACAATGTGTTGGCAAAAAACACTGGTTTGACTTTTATCGGTGCCCATATGGCAAGTTTGGAGTGGAGTGTAGATGAGGCCACAAAGTTTTTAGAACGATTTCCGAATGCGAACCTCGATTTGGCCGAGCGAATCAGTCATACGCAATACCAGTCACAACGGAATCGCGAAAAGGTACGCGACTTTTTTATAAAGTATCAAGATAGAATTTTATACGGAACCGATTTCGGGGAAGATGACACGACCGATCCCAAAGAATTGGAGAAATATATGATGGAAGTGTGGCAAAACGATTGGAAATATTTCAATACTGATGAGATGATTGCGGTTCCCCAGCTAGACACACCGGTGCAGGGGCTGCTACTGCCAAAAGATGTAGTGGATAAATTGTATCGCTTGAATGCAGAAAGAATATTTCCCGACGCATGGCAGTGAATGCAAGAATTAATAGAGGTGCCCTTAATGGTTTCGAAAATCATTTTGACCAAAATCCGAGAAATGGAAAATATTCTGGTAATAGGCCCATATATCGCTTTGCAAGCCGAGTTGATTCCCACTAGTGGGTTTGATACCCTGACGCCTGCCTGCCGGACAGGCAGGCTTGCGTCGAAATATAAAAGATAAGTTCCTCTTAATGCCTCGTGGGCTTGCCCCGAGGTAGTTTACTTAAAAGGGCAATAAATACCATTGTAATCTTCAATGTAATTATAGCGTAACATAAAGTCATGGAAAGACGAGAGGCATTAGAAAAAACATCATGGATATTGACCTCGGCGATTTTTGCGCCCGGAGTTTTAAGTTTCCTGCAAAGTTGTAGGGAAGAGAACCTGAATACCAGAAACCTGCTGGTATTGAATGACGAACTAGATGATTTGGTCAAGGCAATTTCGGACACAATTATTCCTAGGACGACTACACCTGGGGCATCAGATGTAAAAGTCAACCAATTTATTGATTTGTTGTTAAGCGAGGTCTTTGAGAAAGAAGTAAGGGAAAAATTTATCGAGGGTCTATTGGAATTTGATTCGGCCTGCGTATCAAAAACGGGGGAATCCTTCACAAAGCTTGAAAAAGAAGAAAGATTCAAATATCTAGAAAAAATAGACAAAGATATAATGGGGCAAAAATATACGGAAAAAGCCCCCATCTATTATTTGTTCAAACGACTTACGATTCTCACCTACTTTTCTACGGAACAGGGTGTTAAGCAGAACCTCAACTACCTTCCGGTTCCCGGCCCTTATCAAGGTGAGGTCGACTATAAAGAAGGAGATAAGATAATAGTAGGCAATAGAATGTAAAAATTCATGAAAGAGAAAAATACATATGACGTTTTAATTGTTGGTTCAGGAATGACCGGAGGATGGGCAGCTAAGGAATTTACCGAAAAAGGATATGAAACCCTAGTGTTGGAACGAGGAAGGGATGTAGAACACATAAAAGACTACCCCACGACCAACAAAGCCCCATGGGAGTTTAAACATAGAAGTTACGATACGCCGAAAATAAAGGAAGAGTATCATATGCAACATCAAAAATATAACTTCGATGCTTCTAGTATGCATTTTTTTGTCAATGATAGGGACCACCCCATTGAAAGTTCAAAAGACAAACCTGTACGCTGGTTCAGAGGGTATCAAACGGGAGGCAGAAGCCTGTTATGGGGTAGAGGTGCATATCGTATGAGCGACTGCGATTTTAGGCGAAATATCCAAGATGGAAATGGTACCGACTGGCCTATACGATATAAAGATATTGCACCATGGTACGACTATATTGAAACCTATATCGGTGTCAGTGGAACCAATGAAGATTTAGATCATTACCCCGATGGAAAATACCTTCCCCCGTTTGAAATGAACGTTGTTGAAAAGGCGGCTAAGAAAAAGCTGGAGGATCACTATACGAACAGAAAACTGGTTCCTAACCGAGTGGCACATTTGACAAAGATCGAACCTGGGCAATTTGAAGGCAGGTCAGAATGTCAAACACGTGATATGTGTCATACCGGATGCCCGTTCGGAGCTTTTTTTACAAGCAATAGCTCTACCTTGCCCGCGGCGAAAAAAACAGGGAAATTAACTTTGAAATCACATAGTATAGTAAGATCTATTATATATGATGAACAAAAAAACAAAGTAGTAGGGGTACGGGTAATAGATGCTATTTCTATGGAGAAAACGACATACTATGCCAGAGTGATTTTTCTTTGTGCTTCGACTTTGGCAACAACAGGTATCTTGATGCGATCAAAAAATAATACCTTTCCGAACGGACTTGCCAATTCAAGCGGAGTACTCGGACATTATCTAATGGATCACCATAAGAATGTTGGAGGTACCGGTGTAATGGAAGGATTTAAGAACAAGTATTACAAGGGGTTCAGACCGGCCGGTATGGCAATTCCAAGCTTCAGAAACGTAAAGAGCCAAGAAAAAGATTTCCTACGTAGCTATGGGTTATGGGGAGGGGCTTCTCGAATTGGGATAAATCCGGATCAGATCGGTATAGGTAAAGAATTTAAAGAGAAACTCACAAAACCAGGTGCATGGAAAATGGGCCTTCATGGGTATGGCGAGTGTTTGCCCTACTATGAGAACAAAGTGGAACTTGACAAGGAAAGGAAAGATAAATGGGGTCTGCCCATATTGAAGATCACGGCCGAGTTCAAGGAGAATGAAATGAAAATGAGGAAGGATATGAAAGAGCAAATACAAGAAATGCTGGAAGTCATTGGCTTAAAGAATATCGAAGTGCACGAGGGTTCCCATATCATGGGAGATTCTGTCCATCTAATGGGTACGGCTAGAATGGGGCGGAATCCCAAAACTTCGGTCTTGAACGGTTTCAATCAAAGCCACGATATTAATAACCTCTTTATAACAGACGGATCATGTATGCCATCATCTTCCTATAAAAGTCCCTCATTAACCTTTATGGCACTAACAGCCCGTGCTTGCGATTACGCGGCAAAAGAAATGGAAAAAGGGGTCTTTTGATAGTCAGACCATAAACTCAAGATGAGTTCTATATCTTGATGAATATCTTGTTGCGATAATAAGTATTTATGACCGATTTGACATGACACTAGCCTGCCAGGTATACCGCTCCACTACATTTTTAAGATAGCTATGTTAAATATCGATAGCTAAAATCACTGAATTTCCTTAGCCATTATAGAACTGTCAAGAGAAAATTGATATTCCATTTCTTTTTTTAATTCCAAAAGTATGCTCTCATTTTCAGATGCCAGATTGTTGGTTTCGTTTGGATCAAGAGAGGTGTTATAGAGTTCGTCTATTCCTTCCTCAAGTGTTTCTCCGAGATGAATCAACTTCCAACCGCCTTTTTTTAATGCAAAACCGTGCTTCATTCTCCAATACATTATCCGATTTCTTGGTTGGGGTTCCCCTTCAAGAAACGACCAAAAATTTACTCCTTCTATATTTGTTTCTTTTGGAATCTCAATTCCTACAAGGAATGCAAGTGTTGGGTACACATCTGCCACATTTATTGCTTCGTTGACCTTCTTCGGTTTTAACCTTCCTTTCCAACTTATTATTGCTGGCACACGTAAAGCCCCTTCATAAAAAGATGCTTTCCAATCGCGAAGTGGCTCATTGTTTCCTAACACATCATTGGCTTTAAATTTTCCATCGTATTGTGTTTTAGGAAACCAATTTTCCTGTGCTCCGTTGTCACTAAAAAATAATACAATCGTATTTTCACTGATTCCATTTTTTTCGAGAGATGACAAGACACGACCAATAGCATTATCCATATGGGATACTGAGGCAGCATACATCAACCGAGATTCATTTGATATTTTTCCTTCGTAATCATTAGTCCATTTTTTTGGTTCTTGCAAGGGATAATGGGGAACGCTATAAGGAATATAGATGAAAAACGGATTGTTATTTTCTCGTGGTTTCTCTATAAATCGAATCGCTTCGTCAGTAATCAAATCTGTTGCATGACCTTCTTCATCGATAAGGGTATCGTTTCGGTGCCATGTTTTGTCCCCATTTTTATACAAATGGGTATACGGGTCGATTTGCCCGCGCAAATACCCGTAAGTTGTATTGAATCCGAAATTCATAGGTCGAGCTTTGGGAACAGTGCCAAGGTGCCACTTTCCAGAAATGGCGGTATCATATCCTTTTTGTTTTAGTAGTTCGGCAATTGTAATCGTTCCTTTTGGAAATACCGCTTCATCGCCCAAGGGGCCCAGTATTCCGAATCTGCTCGGGGATCTTCCTGTAAGTAATGCGGCTCGTGTTGGTGAACAGACCGAGTGTACGTAAAACCGATCCAATTCAATTCCCCCGCGAACTAGTTTATCGAGTACAGGGGTGTTGATTTCAGAACCATGGTAGCCTATATCGTTCCAGCCTAAATCATCGGCTACTATAACAATTATATTTGGAGGATTATCATTTGTTTCTTTTTTTTCGGTCGGATGACATGATAAAAGAAAAAAACCAGAAAAAACTAATGCTATATAAGTCCGTAATTGTAACTTAATAGCCGATACTTTCAGCGATGAAAGAAGTATTTTTTTCATAGATCACGGCTTTAACCATCGTGTCAAAAAAGGGATGGCACTCTCTGGCCAAACTGCGTGCCCTTCGTCAAATAATTCGATCTCGATCTTTTCGCCGATATTCAGTTTTTCGTAATGCTTTTTTCCCACCTTGAACTCATCGACAACACTGGGCCAATGTGCGATTCTGTCTTTCTTGCCATGATGTATCATCAAGGGTCTCGGACAGATCAATGAAACAATGTCCTTATCTGAAAACTCGGTCAGCCATCCTTTTAAAAAAACATAGTCTTCATCTACATCCATAAAACTTACATATTCATCGGCTGAAACAGTCATTTTAGTGAGCCGATGATTAAAAAAGCTACTTATTACACCTACTTTGATCCGTGACTCAAGGGGCATCCACATCATGGTTGCCATTCCGCCCAAAGATTGTCCCCACATACCAACGCGATCGGCATCTATTCGTGGATCTGTCAAAACCACATCGAGCAAGTGTTGTAACCGTGCCAGTTCTATTCCCGGAAGTGATGTGCCAATAAGGCGATTATATCGTTCAATATAATTGCGAAATGGTGCCGATCGCAAATTCATGGGCGCCAAAACCGCAAAGCCCGCCTTGAGCAATTTTCGGGCATAAGCCTTATAACCCACAGCATTGGGTACTGAAAAAATCGTTTCCGGATAGGATCCAAGTCCGTGTTGGGCAATAACAATTGGTACGGGACTATCTTTGCTGGCTCCTTCCGGAAAAACAAGAATTGCCTGCGCTGAAACCGGACCAAGGGGCAACTCGACCCATTCTGCACCGATATCTTGTAGATATGGATGTGGATTTCTTTTCAAGGCCCCCGTCTTTCTTAACCGTGGCGGGTTCAATACTGTCCTCCATCGCTCACGGTTGGGTTCAACGCTTCTTTTAAAGGCCTCAATATCGCTATAATCCCTATTCCATGCTTTTTCAGATCGTTGCCGATATCCTTCGACGATCCAATTTTGAAGGTATTTCTCGAGTTGATCTTTGTACGCCAAAGTTCGTTTCTCTTTCAAGGAGTCGGGCATTTCCTTGATGGCTGTCTTTTCTTCTTTTCCTACTTGCGCGTTGATTGCCATCATAAAAACAAAACAACTTATAAACGATACTGTTATTAATTTCAACTTTGGTCCTTTCATTGCTATTGGTATTTATTTGGTTCTGTTATAAGATAATGTAGAAATATCGATTAGTTGTTAAATGTATTGAGCGGTTTCTCTGTGAATCTCTATGTTTTCTCTGTGAATCTCTGTGTAATAGCTATCATACAAGAGATTACAAAATCAACACTATTCTACAACAGAACCATTTATTTTAATCTTATTTTTTTGTGGTCTTCGCTATATATGAAAAAAGATCTCGAATTTGCCGATCCGTTAAGGTGCTCAAGATACGTTCGGGCATTAGTGAGGTTGTTTGTGCTTGCATAACCTCAATTTGATCGGTAGGAACAGTGGACTCTTCTCCGCTATATGATTTTAACGTTATGGTTTCGCCGCTTCGATCTGTTATGGTGCCCACCAAGGTACGCCCGTCTTTTTTTACGATTTGATAGTTGACATATCCTTCTCGAATATCGGCATTGGGGTCAACTATATGGAACACTAAATAATTGATGTTATTTCTATCATATCCGGTTAAATCAGGACCAAGAACACCTCCTTCGTCAAAAAGACGGTGGCAGGCCCCGCACAGATTTTGAAACAATTCTTTGCCCGATTTTTGATCGCCTGTACCTGACGAAAGTACAGATAAGATTTTTTCCATTCGCTCTTTTTTACCCGATGACGAAACCGGTCGGGCATCTGGCCACAATCTTTTGACGGTTTCTGAAATAACTGGATCGTCAAGCAATTGAAATTGCTGAACTATTTGAATGGGCACATCATCTAAACTGACTTGCTTGGTAATTTGAATGAGTTTCAAAAATTCGTTTGCCCAGGAAACACGGCTTACAAACAGATCCTGGGCAGCATTCCTCAGATCAAGATCAGCCCTGAGTTGATCGGGGTACGCCTTTGCCATTCGAAGGCCAATTTCTTCATTTTTAAAATTTGAAAGTGCCCGAATAGCTGCTGTTCTGACGGATACCCTATATTGGTTACCCTCTACTATCTTTGATAACACAGCAACCGACCGGGTTATTTTAACCTCACCCAAAAGTTTTATATAGGCCAGTCTATCATCTAGGTTTTTTTGCGGATCACCAATGATCACCAATGATTTGTCTATGGCTTTGGCGTCTCCTTGACGAATTGACAACGTTAAGGGCCCATTGCCAAACCCTGCCAAATACGGGTTTATCGCTGCCACCAAATCAACAGGCAGGTCTGCCATGTCTTTTCCCAACATGCCCTCTTGCAAACCGTTCCAGAGTAATTTGGCGTGCTCATTTGAAGGAGCCAATTGAAATAAACGGGTTGCGCCAAAAAGATTCCCAGACCCGTCGGCCAGAACAAAACGATGCATGAGACGCTCTAAAATAGTCTCTTTTACAATCGGTTTTTCCCAGAACGATGGATTCTTGAACAATTCGATAATAAGATCACCGTTGTTAGTTACTTTAGATTCAAGCGCCCACCATATCAATAAAGGAATATCTGGATCTGAAGCATCGTTTTCATTCATCATCAACCCTTTGATAATAGGTATCGCGGCGATTCCCCAAAGGCGTTTTGCCGAGCAGGCAATTTGGCTTCTGACTTCAAGATTAAGCTCGGTTTCAGCCATTTCGGCCAATTTATCGGCTATACTTGTCGATACTTTCCCAAAATCACAAGATAGCCTTACACTCCACATACGTACAAAGGGGTCGATATGGGCAAGACCGATTTGCACGATATCATCATCTAAAAAACCACTGATATTGATTGCCCATAAAGCTTCAAGGGCCAACTGACCTTCTTCCTTAATAAGGATATCCCTTAATGGGGAAATAACCGATTTATCCTTTCTGTCGCCAAACTGACGAAGTGCTTGTTGACGATACCATTTGTTCGTATGCGACAACAATTCGATCAATTGGTTATTTGGGTAGGCAC
>QIJL01000416.1 GCA_003232435.1 Flavobacteriales bacterium
TTCCGAAGGAAACAACACCATCAATTTCAGAAACCACAGCAGGATTAGAAGGGTTACGTGCTTCAAATAGTTCGGTAACTCTTGGAAGACCACCCGTAATATCACCTGCCTTGGCAGATTTACGTGGAATCTTGACCAAAATCTTACCTTCTTTGATCTTATTACCATCATCTACCATGATATGCGAGCCTACCGGAAGATTATAAGATCTCAACGTTTCTCCCTTACTATCTTGAATCAAGAGCGTAGGAATCAATTTCTTATTCCTAGATTCGGATATTACCTTTTCTTGGAATCCGGTTTGTTCATCAATTTCTACCTGATAGGTAACACCTTGCTCGATATTCTCATATGCGATCTTACCGGGAAATTCAGAAACGATAACACCGTTATATGGATCCCATTGGCATATCACATCCTCGGCCTTTATTTTAGCTCCGTTCTTTACGAATATCTGCGAACCATAAGGAATATTGTTGGTACTCAGGGTAATCCCTGTTTTAGTATCAACAATTTTAATTTCAGAGGTTCTTGAAATCACAATTTGCGCAGCCTTACCTTCGGCATCTTGACTTTTTACAGTTCTAAGATCCTCGATTTCGGCAACACCATCGAATTTAGCTACCAGCTTATTCTCTTCAGAAATGTTTCCGGCAATACCACCCACGTGGAAGGTACGTAGTGTCAGCTGTGTACCAGGTTCACCAATTGATTGGGCAGCGACGACACCGACGGCCTCGCCTCGTTGAACCATCTTATTTGTAGATAGGTTTCGACCATAGCATTTCGTACAAATTCCTTTTGGAGCCTCGCAGGTAAGAGCAGAGCGGACTTCCACCCGATCCACCGGTGAAGCTTCTACCCTTTTGGCATCGGCCTCCATAATCTGCTCGCCCGCCTTCAATAGCAGTTCTTCATTCAAAGGATTGTAAACATCATGCAACGATACCCTACCGAGAATTCGTTCACCTAGAGTTTCAACAACTTCCTCATTTTTCTTCAAAGGAGATACCTCGATACCTCTCAACGTACCGCAGTCTTCAATATTTACGATTACATCTTGTGAAACATCGACCAAACGACGGGTCAAATACCCGGCATCCGCAGTTTTCAAAGCTGTATCCGCAAGTCCCTTACGGGCTCCGTGCGTTGAGATAAAGTATTCAAGAATCGATAATCCTTCCTTAAAGTTAGATAGAATCGGATTCTCGATAATCTCACCGCCGCCAGCGGTAGACTTTTTAGGTTTCGCCATCAAACCACGCATACCGGTCAACTGACGAATTTGTTCTTTAGAACCCCTCGCCCCAGAATCCAACATCATATATACCGAGTTAAACCCTTGTTGATCTTCTCGAATTCGCTTCATGGCCAATTCGGTAAGCATCGCGTTGGTAGACGTCCAAACATCGATTACCTGATTGTAACGTTCGTTATTGGTAATAAGACCCATGTTATAGTTGGCCATAATACCATCAACCTGGCCGTTGGCATCGGCAATCATTTCGTGCTTTTCTTTCGGAATGATAATGTCGCCAAGACTGAAGGAAAGTCCTCCTTTAAAGGCAAACTCATAACCCATGGTCTTGATCTTATCTAAGAACGCCGCAGTTGTCGGAACATCGGTTACAGCCAGAATTCGTCCAATAATGTCACGCAAAGATTTTTTGTTCAAAACATCATTTACGTAACCTGCTTGCTCGGGCACTTCCATATTGAAAAGCACACGACCAACCGTAGTCTCTATGATTTGATTGACCAATTCCCCTTCTTCATTAAAGTCTTTTGCACGAACCTTGATCCCGGCATTTAGACTTACCATGCCCTCATTAAAAGCGATTTCTACTTCTTCATAAGAGTAAAAAGTCAATCCCTCTCCTTTAACTGGCACCTCTGAAGTAGATTTTCTTTCCTTGGTCATATAATACAGCCCCAATACCATATCCTGAGAAGGTACGGTAATAGGCGAACCATTGGCCGGATTCAAAATATTATGGGAAGCCAACATCAACAATTGTGCTTCTAAAATCGCTTCTGGGCCCAATGGTAAGTGAACCGCCATCTGGTCACCATCGAAATCAGCATTAAATGCGGTACATACCAAGGGGTGCAGACGAATCGCTTTACCCTCGATCAGTTTGGGCTGAAACGCCTGTATACCCAAACGGTGCAATGTTGGGGCCCTGTTCAGAAGAACTGGGTGACCTTTCAACACATTCTCGAGAATATCCCAAACTACGGGTTCTTTCTTGTCTATTATTTTTTTGGCGGACTTTACTGTCTTTACGATTCCTCTTTCTATCAATTTGCGAATGACAAAAGGTTTGTAAAGTTCTGCGGCCATATCTTTGGGAAGACCACATTCGAATAATTTCAATTCTGGTCCGACGACGATTACCGAACGGGCCGAGTAATCAACACGTTTTCCCAAAAGGTTCTGACGGAAACGACCTTGCTTACCTTTCAATGAATCGGAAAGTGACTTTAACGGTCTATTCGATTCTGTTTTTACAGCGGAAGCCTTACGGGTATTATCGAACAAAGAATCAACCGATTCTTGAAGCATCCTTTTTTCATTTCTAAGGATTACCTCTGGGGCCTTGATCTCTACCAATCTTTTCAGACGATTGTTCCGGATAATTACCCTTCTGTATAGATCGTTCAAATCGGAAGTAGCGAAACGACCACCATCCAAAGGAACCAAAGGCCGCAATTCGGGTGGAATAACCGGTACGACTTTCATGATCATCCACTCCGGTCTGTTCTCCCTATTGTCTTGAGATTCTCGCAAAGCTTCAACGACTTGCAGTCTTTTTAAGGCCTCGGTCTTACGTTGCTTATGTCTCAAATCAAAGGAAAGTTGAAGAAGGTCGATACGTGCCAAAAGATCGATCAAACACTCAGCACCCATCTTTGCGATGAATTTGTTCGGATCGGAATCTTCAAGATATTGGTTCTCTGGCGGAATGGTTTCCAAGATGTTCAAATATTCTTCCTCCGTTAGGAAATCCATTTTCTGAACTTCCTCTCCTTCAGGTCCTTTTGCAATACCGGGTTGGATAACCACATACCTTTCGTAATAAATAATCATATCCAACTTCTTGGAAGGTAATCCAAGTAGATACCCTATTTTATTCGGAAGCGATCGGAAGTACCAAATGTGAGCAACAGGAACAACCAAGTTAATATGTCCCACACGGTCTCTACGCACCTTCTTTTCGGTTACCTCAACACCACATCGGTCACAAACAATTCCGCGGTATCTGATACGCTTGTATTTTCCGCAGGCACATTCGTAATCCTTTACGGGACCGAAGATACGTTCGCAGAACAAACCATCACGTTCAGGTTTGTGCGTTCTATAGTTAATAGTCTCAGGTTTAAGTACCTCACCCCTTGACTCCGCCAAAATCGCTTCTGGCGACGCCAAGCCGATGGAGATCTTGTCAAACCTTTTCTGTGGTGTATTATCGTGTATTCTAGCCATAATATATTATGCTACTAAATTATAATGTGTTCTAAAACTATTCTTCCAATCTGATATCCAAGCCCAAACCTTTAAGTTCGTGCATCAATACATTGAAAGATTCCGGTAGACCGGGCTCTGGCATTGTCTCGCCTTTTACTATGGCTTCATAGGTCTTGGCTCTACCAATTACATCATCTGACTTAACAGTCAAAATCTCGCGCAAGGTTGCCGAAGCACCGTATGCTTCCAAAGCCCAAACCTCCATTTCCCCGAAACGCTGACCACCGAATTGTGCTTTACCACCAAGTGGTTGTTGCGTAATCAAAGAGTATGGGCCTATAGATCTAGCGTGCATCTTGTCATCGACCATGTGGCCCAACTTCAACATGTAAATTACACCGACCGTTGCAGGCTGATCGAATCTCTGACCAGTACCACCATCATAGAGGTAGGTATGCCCAAATCTTGGAATGCCTGCTTCATCGGTATATTCATTGATCTGATCCAAAGTAGCTCCATCAAAAATCGGGGTGCCGAATTTCTTGCCAAGTTTTAATCCCGCCCAGCCCAAAACGGTTTCGTAAATCTGCCCGATGTTCATACGTGATGGTACACCAAGCGGATTCAATACGATATCAACAGGAGTACCATCTTCTAAGAAAGGCATATCTTCTTGACGAACGATCCTAGAAACAATACCCTTGTTTCCGTGACGACCGGCCATTTTATCACCGACCTTCAGCTTTCGTTTTTTGGCAATGTAGACCTTAGCCAATTTCATAATCCCCGCTGGCAATTCATCTCCTACCGAAATCGTGAATTTATCCCTTCTCAAATTACCCTGAAGGTCGTTCAGTTTGATCTTATAATTGTGAAGCAAATCTGCAACTGAACCGTTGGTAGATTTATCTGTCGTCCAGCTTCCTCCTACTAAATGCGCGTAATCATCAACTGCATTTAGCATTTTTTGTGTGTATTTTTTTCCTTTAGGAAGAACTTCTTCTCCTAAATCGTTCATTACACCTTGTGAGGTTTTACCACCGACTAACGTGAACAATTTTTCTACCAAAACGTCCTTAAGTTCTTGAAACTTCACTTCGTATTCCAACTCCAAATTGTTCAAATCTTCCTTGTCTTCGGAACGCCTACGCTTATCCTTGACAGAACGCGAGAACAATTTCTTTTCGATTACAACTCCTCTTAAGGATGGAGAAGCTTTCAACGATGCATCTTTTACATCACCCGCTTTATCCCCAAAAATCGCACGAAGTAATTTCTCTTCAGGAGTTGGGTCTGATTCCCCTTTCGGAGTAATCTTACCAATCAATATATCACCTGGCTCTACCTCGGCCCCAATGCGGATCATTCCGTTTTCGTCAAGATCTTTAGTCGCCTCTTCGGAAACATTCGGTATATCATGAGTAAGTTCTTCAGCTCCCAACTTCGTATCACGAACTTCCAAAGAATATTCGTCAACATGAATGGAAGTGAAGATATCTTCACGAACTACTTTTTCAGAGATTACGATAGCATCTTCAAAGTTGTAACCTTTCCATGGCATGAATGCTACGGTCAGGTTTCTACCCAAAGCCAATTCACCTTTTTCGGTTGCATATCCTTCACAAAGAACCTGGCCTTTTTTAACCTTATCGCCTCTCTTAACGATTGGCTTCAAGTTGATACTGGTACCTTGGTTCGTCTTTCTGAACTTTACCAATTGATAAGTTTTGGAATCATCCTCGAAACTAATCAACCGTTGTTGCTCTGATCTTTTGTACTTTATAGTAACCTTTTCGGCATCTACATATTCTATAGTACCATCTCCCTCGGCATTTATCAAAACCCTTGAATCGGATGCTACTTGCCTTTCCAGACCAGTACCTACAATCGGAGATTGAGGTCGTAGTAATGGAACTGCCTGGCGCATCATGTTCGAGCCCATCAACGCACGGTTCGCATCATCATGTTCCAAGAATGGAATCAGAGATGCAGAAATCGATGCGATTTGATTAGGTGCGACATCGGTATAATTAACCTCTTTGGAGTCAACCACCGGAAAATCACCTTCTTCGCGGGCAATTACCTTATCGTTTTTGATGATGCCGCTATCTTTCAACGGAATATTCGCCTGAGCGATTTTCATTCCCTCTTCTTCCTCGGCACTCAGATAGGTATAATTTTGTGTATCTACCTTTCCTTTGGTAACTGTGCGATAAGGAGTTTCCAAAAAGCCCATCGGGTTCACTTTGGCAAACACCGCCAAAGAAGAAATCAAACCGATATTCGGACCTTCAGGCGTTTCAATCGGACACAATCTACCGTAGTGCGTGTAGTGGACATCGCGAACCTCGAAACCAGCTCTTTCTCGCGAAAGTCCGCCTGGTCCCAATGCCGATAACCTTCGCTTATGAGTAATCTCCGCCAATGGATTCGTTTGATCCATAAACTGAGATAGCTGGTTCGTACCAAAGAAAGAATTGATTACCGAAGACAAGGTCTTGGCATTAATCAAATCAATTGGCGTAAACACTTCATTATCACGAACATTCATACGCTCACGAATCGTTCTTGCCATACGGGCAAGACCAACGCCGAACTGAGAAGAAAGTTGCTCACCAACGGTTCTTACACGACGGTTCGAAAGGTGGTCGATATCATCGATTTCCGCTTTGGAATTGATTAGCTCGATCAAGTATTTTATAATTGTAATGATATCTTCTTTAGTCAAGACTTGTTTGTCCATTCCGATATCCAATTGCAATTTTTTGTTCATTCTGTACCGCCCAACTTCACCTAAGTTGTAACGTTGATCAGAGAAGAACAACTTGTCTATAATACCGCGGGCTGTCTCCTCATCGGGCGGCTCGGCATTACGTAGCTGACGATAGATATGTTCAACCGCTTCTTTTTCAGAATTTGTCGGATCCTTCTGTAAAGTATTGTGAATAATAGCGTAATCAGATTGCGCATTATTTTCTTTGTGTAAAAGAATTGTCTTTACATCAGTTTCAAGGATCTGCTCAATGTGTTCTTTTTCTAAAACCGTATCACGATCAAGTACGATTTCGTTTCTTTCAATTGAGACCACTTCGCCGGTATCTTCATCCACAAAATCTTCATGCCAAGAGTTCAGGACACGAGCGGCCAATTTACGGCCCAAGACTTTTTTCAAACCAGCATTGGAAACTTTTACTTCCTCAGAAAGATCAAAAATCTCCAAAATATCCTTATCACGCTCAAAACCAATGGCCCTGAAAAGTGTGGTTACCGGTAATTTTTTCTTACGGTCAATATAGGCATACATAACACCATTGATATCCGTAGCAAATTCTATCCAAGAACCTTTAAAAGGAATAACTCTGGCAGAGTATAATTTCGTTCCGTTTGCATGGAAAGATTGACCAAAGAATACACCAGGTGATCTGTGTAACTGGGAAACAACCACACGTTCGGCACCATTGATTACGAAAGTACCGCTAGGTGTCATGTAAGGGATAGTTCCTAAATAAACATCCTGAACGATAGTTTCAAAATCTTCGTGCTCCTCATCGGTACAGTACAACTTCAATCTAGCTTTCAACGGAACACTATAGGTCAAACCTCGTTCGATACATTCCTGGATGGAATATCTCGGAGGATCTATGAAGTAATCTAAAAATTCGAGTACGAACTGGTTTCGAGTGTCCGTAATCGGGAAGTTTTCCATGAAGGTATTGTACAATCCTTCATTGCCCCTTTCGTCAGATTTGGTTTCAAGTTGAAAGAAGTCTTGAAACGATTTAATCTGAATGTCCAAGAAATCCGGGTATTCCGGAGTGTCCTTGGCGGATGCAAAATTTATTCTTTCAGGCTGTTTTGTGAACATCTATGGATAAAATTTTGATCGTGAATATTAATGGTCGTCCCGCAATTGCAGGATACAATGCTTATAAACAGGTTTAGGCCCATCCGCCAAAGACGGAAAGACCTAAACCCAAAGTGCTATTGGTCGTCGCTATTATTTAAGCTCAACTTCTGCTCCTGCTTCTTCCAGAGATTTTTTGATTCCTTCAGCTTCGTCTTTAGCCACACCTTCTTTAACGGCTTTTGGTGCGCTATCAACGATATCCTTGGCATCTTTCAATCCAAGACCTGTCAATTCTTTGACTAATTTAACAACGGCCAATTTAGAACCACCGGCCGCGGTTAAGATAACATCGTATTCAGACTTTTCTTCGGCGGCTTCACCACCCGCGGCGGCGGCGGCACCTCCACCAGCAACGGCAACTGCAGCGGCTGCAGGCTCGATACCATGTTCATCTTTTAAGATGCCGGCCAATTCATTGACCTCTTTTACGGTCAAATTTACCAACTGTTCTGCGAAATCTTTTAATTCTGCCATTTTTCTATCGTTTAATAAAATTTTAAAATATAATTGTTTTTAGTGCGCAAATTATCTTTCTGATAAGGTCTTGATGATACCCGCCAGTTTACCTCCACCAGATTTAAGTCCGGAAATAACATTCTTGGCCGGCGATTGCAGCAGCCCGATGATTTCCCCTATCATTTCCTCTTTGGATTTGATACTGACCAAAGTATCCAACTTATCATCCCCTACGTAAATCGCTTCTTCAATGAAAGCTCCTTTCAATAAGGGTTTTTCGGATTTCTTCCTGAAATTTTTGATAACCTTGGCGGGGCCATTGCCCGTCTCGGAAAACATCAAGGAAGTGTTTCCTTTCAATACCTCTGGAAGCTCGCCGAAATCTTTTTCGGCCGCATCCATGGCTTTCGCCAATAAAGTATTTTTGACTACCGACAGTTTTATATTGGACTTAAAACAAGCTCTTCTCAAATCAGAGGTCACCTGCGCATTCAAGCCGGAAATATCCGCCAAATAAATGATGGAACTCTCGGCCAACTGCTTAGTCAAATCTTCTATTACGACTGCTTTTTCTTCTTTTGTCATGATTAAAATTATTTGACTATCAGTTATACTGCTTTGGGTCTAATTGAACGCTCGGGCTCATCGTACTTGACATGAAAACACTTTTCATGTAAATACCTTTTGACGACGAAGGTTTCAACTTATTCAAGGTTTCTAAAAGCTCGTTCGCATTGCCCGCGATCTTATCCGCCGAAAAAGATGTTTTTCCTATTGCAGCGTGAACGATACCCGTCTTATCAACCTTAAAATCTATTTTACCGGCCTTTACCTCAGATACTGCTTTCGCAACATCCATAGTAACCGTTCCTGTCTTTGGATTGGGCATTAAACCCCTTGGGCCTAAAACTCGTCCTAATGGGCCTAATTTTCCCATAACGCTTGGCATGGTGATGATTACATCAACATCGGTCCAACCGCCTTTTATTTTATCCAGATACTCGTCCAATCCTACGAAATCAGCACCGGCTTCTGTAGCTTCAGCTTCTTTATCGGGAGTAACCAAGGCCAACACCTTGACATCTTTTCCGGTTCCGTGTGGGAGTGTGACTACCCCTCGAACCATTTGATCGGCTTTTTTGGGATCAACTCCCAAACGAACCGCAAGATCGACCGAGGCATCAAACTTTGCATTGGAGATCTCTTTTATCAAAGCGGAGCCTTCCTCGACCGAATAAAGTTTATCCTTATCGATCTTGGCGTGCGCCTCTTTTTGCTTTTTTGTCAACTTTGCCATTTAAATTGCTTTTAAGATTTTAAAAAGGGCGTTTTCCAGATATTTTCATGCCCATCGATCTTGCAGTACCTGCAACCATACTCATTGCGGATTCTACCGTAAATGCGTTAAGATCGACCATTTTGTCTTCGGCTATTGCCTTGACTTGGTCCCATGTGACCTTTCCCAATTTCACTCGATTAGGTTCGCCAGATCCTTTTTTAATCTTAGCTGCCTCCAACAATTGAACTGCCGCCGGCGGTGTTTTTACAATAAAGTCGAAAGACTTGTCTTTGTAAACCGTGATAACAACTGGTAATACTTTACCCTGTTTGTCCTGTGTTCTAGCATTGAACTGCTTACAGAACTCCATGATGTTAACACCGGCAGCACCTAAGGCGGGTCCGACCGGTGGCGATGGATTCGCAACACCTCCCCTAACTTGTAGTTTAACTACTTTACCTATTTCTTTTGCCATTGTTTAAAATTAGATTCAAATTGTGTTCTTGGAAGCAACACAACTTATAACTATGTAACAATTATCTTCAAACCATCTACCCGAGATGGTCGTTATACTTTTTCTACTTGCATATAGCTAAGTTCCAATGGTGTTTTTCTTCCGAAAATCTTTACCATGACCTCTAGCTTACGCTTTTCTTCATTGATCTTTTCGACGGTTCCGTTGAAACCATTGAATGGTCCGTCGATTACTTTTACCGTTTCGCCAAAAACAAAAGGTATGGCGACTGCATCTGTGTTCACGGCCAATTCATCGACTTTACCGAGCATTCTATTTACTTCCGCTTTTCTTAGTGGAACAGGGTCCCCTCCTTTGGTTTCCCCTAAAAATCCGATAACATTGGTAATAGATCTAATTATATGAATCATCTCCCCGGCCAAATTCGCCTTGACCATGATATAACCTGGAAAATAAACACGCTCTTTGTTTATTTTTTTTCCATTACGGATCTGAACAACTTTTTCGGTCGGCACCAAAACATCTTCTAAATGATCTGCAAAACCATGTCTCTCTACTTCACTTTCAATGTAGCCTTTGATCTTATTCTCTTGACCACTGACCGCCCTCACTACGTACCATTTTTTTTCCAACACCTCAGACATAGCGATCGTTTAATTTAATATGTTATTGAAATACAATTTCACCAATTTGCTAAAAACCGTGTCGACCCCCCAAGTTGCCAAGGCGAATATTATTGAAAATACCGCCACCACTACCATCAGGTTCGATGAATCGGCCCTTGAGGGCAATGTAACGCTGTTTCTAAGTTCGTCTACGGATTCTTTAATATAGGTTAACATATTTATGCTTTTATAATTCCCATTTAGCATGCTTCGACTTCTCTCGGCACAAGCTTCGGAGAGGCTTTCCTCGACCCCGCTCGGGATAAACTTCTCGCCTCATGCACTTTATCCCTTTCCTTCGGCACGGGAGGAGAGGCTCGAACTCCCGACACCTGGTTTTGGAGACCAGTGCTCTACCAACTGAGCTACACCCGTATTATTTACATTGAAAGGTATCCCGCCGTAGCGGGACACCCTTAATATAAACTATTCTTGATCTTCTTAATCTAAAATCTTGGTAACCTGACCAGCACCTACTGTTCTACCACCTTCACGGATAGCGAAACGTAGACCATCGCTCAATGCGATGGGCTGAATCAATTCAACAATAATCGTAAGGTTGTCACCTGGCATTACCATTTCAACTCCGCTAGGAAGATTGATAGTACCAGTAACGTCAGTAGTTCTTACATAGAACTGAGGACGATAGTTATTATGAAATGGAGTGTGACGACCACCTTCTTCTTTTTTAAGGATATAGACCTCAGCTTCGAACTTGGCGTGAGGCTTAACGGAACCTGGCTTACAGATTACCATACCTCTACTGATATCCGCTTTTTCAATACCTCTTAATAGGATGCCGACGTTATCACCAGCTTCACCTCTATCCAAAATCTTACGGAACATTTCAACACCAGTTACGGTAGAAGCCAATTTTTCAGCTCCCATACCGATGATATCAACAGAATCACCTGTATTGGCAATACCTGTTTCTATCCGACCCGTTGCAACAGTACCACGACCGGTAATCGTAAACACGTCTTCGACAGGCATCAAGAAATCTTTCTCAACATCTCTAGTTGGCATCTCGATCCACTCATCAACGGCAGTCATCAATTCCATAACCGTATCGACCCATTTTTGTTCACCGTTAAGTGCACCAAGGGCAGAACCGGCGATTACAGGTCCATTGTCACCATCGTATTCGTAGAAAGAAAGCAATTCCCTGATTTCCATCTCAACCAATTCCAAAAGTTCTTCATCATCGACCATGTCGACCTTGTTCATGAAAACAACGATTCTTGGAATACCTACTTGGCGACCCAAAAGAATGTGCTCACGAGTTTGTGGCATAGGGCCGTCGGTCGCAGCAACAACAAGAATGGCACCGTCCATTTGAGCGGCACCCGTTACCATGTTCTTAACGTAATCGGCGTGACCTGGACAGTCAACGTGAGCATAGTGACGATTCTCTGTCTCATACTCAACGTGCGAAGTGTTGATAGTAATACCTCTTTCTTTTTCTTCGGGAGCGTTATCGATCGAGTCGAAGCTTCTCTTTTCAGAAAGTCCTGCGTTTGCCAATACCGTGGTAATAGCGGCAGTCAATGTTGTTTTACCGTGATCTACGTGTCCAATAGTACCAATATTTAAGTGTGGTTTGGAACGATCAAAAGTTTCCTTTGCCATTTTAGATGAATTTTAATCTTAGTTTATATTAGTGTACAATTATTATTGCTTCTTCAATTAGAGCCAACGACGAGATTTGAACTCGTGACCTCTTCCTTACCAAGGAAACGCTCTACCCCTGAGCTACGTCGGCATTTCATTTACGATTGCCGATTATTAGATTTACGATTCGTAAATCGCACATCGTAACTCGCAAATTCTTCGAGCGGGAGACCGGGTTCACCTCGACTCCGCTCGGTACAGGCTTCTCACCCTGCTCTCTCAAAATTTCAAAACTACTCTCCAATCGAATTCCTTTTCCCAAGAAAACTATTGGAGCGGGAGACCGGGTTCGAACCGGCGACATTCAGCTTGGAAGGCTGACGCTCTACCAACTGAGCTACTCCCGCAATATTCTTACTCTCAATGTTTCAAGCGGTTCGAACCGTTCCTTTTTTGGGCATTCAGCTTGGATCCGCCTCTGGCGGACTACCAACTGAGCTACTCCCTCAATTTTTTTTTGCAATTTCAACCCGAAACCTCGGGGTCAAATTCCGAATTCCAAAATTTTTGGAATTCCTCTTGGAAATTGCGACTTCCCAAAAAAATGTGGGGAGAGCAGGATTCGAACCTGCGAAGACGTAGTCAGCAGATTTACAGTCTGCCCTCGTTGGCCGCTTGAGTATCTCCCCCAACCCATTATTTTAAAGACCTTTCGAGCCGATGGAGGGACTCGAACCCACGACCTGCTGATTACAAATCAGCTGCTCTAGCCAGCTGAGCTACATCGGCATTTTTCACACTTTTTTGCACAAAAAAAGCCCGTCATTTCTAACGGACTGCAAATGTATATATTTATTTGTTTAATCAAAATAAAACAGGCAAATTTTTGATTAAGCCTGTGCCCTCATTTTTTGCTTCTTTTTTACAAGACTTCTTTCTAATGAACTACAAGCTGAGTCGACTGCCTCCTCAAATGTTCTGCATTGTTTTTTTACCACGAATTTGTCTTTGGGAACATGTACTCTAATTTCAACAATTTTGTTCTCTTTTGCACTTGTGTTCTCTACCTTCATATAAACATCGGAACTTACAATCTTATCATAGAAAACTTCTAACTTGCCCAATCGATTTTGTACAAAATCGATCAACTCACCATCTGCGTTGAAATTCACTGATTGCGCATTTACTTTCATAAATTTTAGGTTTAAAGGTTAATACATAAAAGAACTCAATCTTTGCTTCTCGGATGACTCAAAGAATGTACCTTCTTAAGTTCGGAAATACTATTGTGCGTGTAGACTTGTGTAGAAGCAAGACTCGAATGACCCAAAAGTTCTTTTACCGAATTAAGATCCGCCCCTTTGTTGAGCAAGTGCGTAGCAAAAGTATGCCTTAGAATATGCGGGCTCCTTTTTAGTTTGCTCGAGACCTTACTAAGATAGCCATTTATGATTCTATAAACAAGGGTGCCATAAATTTTATTTCCTGATTTTGTCAGAAAAATAAGCTGTTTGTCGAAAATAAATTCCAACGTGATCCTCACTTCTAAATATTTCTTGAAAAGGTTCACAGTGCTGGATAAAAGTGGAACGATACGTTCTTTGTTTCTTTTGCCCAAGACTTTAATTGTTTTTTCCTTCAAATCGACCTTATCTATTTTAAGATCGATCAACTCCGCTCTCCGCATTCCCGTTGTATACAGCAAGTCTATGATCAATTTATCGCGAATTCCTTCAAAATCATCTTTAAAAGAAATCTGGGCCAGTGCTCTTTTCATTTCTTCTTCGGAAAAAGGAACCTCGATTTTTTTAGATGTTTTCAAGGCCTTGTGTTTGGCCAAAGGATTCGTTTCTATCGCACCGATGCGTTGAAGAAACTTATAGTACGCTTTTAACGAAGCAATTTTTCTGTTTATAGAGCGATTTGAGATTTGTTCATCTACAAGTGTTACGACCCAGCTTCGAATTATAGAATAATTTATTGTATCAATATCGGATACTTCATGTTCCTGGAAACAGAATTCAGAAAAACTTTCAATGTCTTTTTCGTAGGCATTAACAGTATGCGCAGAATAATTCTTTTCAAGGGAAATATAATCGACAAAGGCTTGAAGCGACATGCGACAAAGTTACTAAAGTTTCGTCCACGGAATTCAGTAATGAAAATGGTTTAGGGAATATCTGGGGAAGATTCCCGTGTTCTCCGGAGAGATGGAAACAATATATTCGAGAGATTCCCGCCTACGCGGGAATGACATAAGAGTTAATAATAAAAAATCCCGTTCGCCTGTTGGCGAACGGGATTATATGCTACACATTTTAAAAGCGATTTCTAAATTTCTTCTTGATCTCGCAATCCTTGAATGTATTCTGCTTTTTGAATCTGTGCTCTTCGCACTACTGAAGGTTTTGAGAATGCTTGTCGCTTACGCAATTGACGCATTGTACCTGTTTTGTCGAACTTTCGCTTGAAACGTTTTAAAGCTCTATCGATGTTCTCTCCTTCTTTAATCGGTATTATTAACATAGGCTACAACCTCCTTTCTTTAAATTTTTACCCCGATGGCTATCGGGGATGCAAATATACATCTATAAACTACAATCACTAAATATTATTTTAAAATATTTTTTCATTGTTGTCCGGTAAACTTTTTTAAAAGTTTAGACAATGCCTGTAATCACTAATCATCAATGCCGGATCGAAACTTGACACCTTGCTTTTGAAACTTTATATAATCTTCAGGGATAGCTAAGAAATTACCTAGTAGGTCTATTGATTTTCAAATAGTTGTAATTTAGTCTTACGTCTTAGTAACTGTTCAGCCCTTCTCTTGTCATTCCGAGGCACGAGGAATCCCTGCGCCTGCTTGTTCGGGTCCCGTTTGGGATTGATGGCCGATGCCTGCACTTGTGCTGAGCCTGCCGAAGTATTGGCAAGAAGGCCCCTGTTTGCTGTTCGATACAGGTGAAAGGTAGTGTCAACGCTCCCAAGGGATTCCTCACTTCGTTCGGAATGACAAAAGGGGGAGAAAGCACTTCGGCTGAACAGCTACACGTCTTAATATTTAGTAGCGCAGCGGTCTTACATCTTTAACCGGACAGTACTGATATTTTTTATTTGATTTTGTGGTCGCTAGGCATTTTAGAATAATAATCCAAATGGCCTATTTAGAAGGCGGCCGATAATCTTTCCTATCAATGATTATTTTGGCGATTATTTCTCTCAAAATCTCCGAGGTACCGCCACCAATGGGCCCAAGTCTGCTATCCCTTAGAAGTCGAGCCATAGGATAATCTTCTATATAACCATATCCACCTAAAAATTGCAAACAATCATAAGCGACATCATCGGCCATTTTTGTAGATCTCAGCTTTGATATTGTAGCTTCTCGAACCACATATTCGCCTTTGTCCATTTTATATACAACGGAATAATTGTATTGTTTACACATGTCCATATCAGCGTGTAGATCGGCTATACGGTGACGCAACGCTTGGTATTGATTTATCGGCTTGCCAAAAGTTTCACGTTCCGACATGTATTGCAAGGCATACTCCAAAGCATATTCTGCACGAGCATGGGCATTTATTCCCATAATCAACCTTTCCAAGGAGAACGCCTCCATAATAAAAGTAAAACCTTTGCCTTCTTCCCCCATTAAATTGGCCTCCGGTACAATTACATTATCGAAAGCCAGTTCAGCCGTATCTGACGCACGCCAGCCCAGCTTATTCAACTTACTTGCAGAAACACCTTCACTTTTTAGATCAACTATGAAAACACTGATTCCCCTATTACCTAAAGAAGTGTCGGTTTTCACCGCCAAAATGATATAGTCGCCATATACGCCATTTGTTATAAATGTCTTGGAGCCATTGATTACATAAGTATCTCCCTTTTTGGTTGCCGTTGTGCGCATACCTGCAACGTCACTTCCACCAAAAGGTTCAGTAACGCCTAAACACCCTATTTTTTCGCCATTGACACTAGGTATCAGATAGGCTTTCTTTTGGGCGTCATTGGCATTTTTGTTCAAATGGGTCATGGCTAGATAGACGTGGGCCCATACCGCTGCGGCAAAACCACCAGAGTTGATTTTCTGAAGTTCTTCGAGTAAAATGACCGTGTAGAATAAATCAAGCCCTAAACCTCCATAGACTTCGGGAGTTGACAATCCGAAATAACCCATTTCGCCGAATTTCGCCCAAATGGAACGATCGATGACTCCCGACGTTTCCCATTCTTCTATGTGTGGAACAACTTCTTTTTGTAAAAAATCTTTTAGGCTCTCCCTAAAAAGTTGATGTTCTTCAGTGAAGTACATACTTTGCATAGCTGATTTTTAAAGGGACAAATATAGCTGAATAATATCAAGTTTTTCTATCGGAAAACCTTCTATGGTTATTAATTCATCAAACGTCACAATTCCCCCGTTAATATTCCTATAATCCACAATTTTAATGGCCAAATTGTAATTTATATACACCAGTTTTGTTAATTCGTTTTCGGAAGCTGTATTGATATTGATTTTAATTATTTCCGGTTTTTCGACAATCCTGAATTCTTGAAGGGTACGTTCGACGACTTTCGGTTCAAGACCATAAACATGTGACAATTGTTCGTCTACTAAAAAACCGCCTAAACGGTCACGGAATTTTATAATCCTTGCGGACAATTTTTCTCCTATTCCATTTATTGATTTTAGGTCTTCGGCCGTCGCGGAGTTTAGACCTAAAAGGTCCTTCCCTAACCTCTCCGAAAAGTCTCCTCCTAGCCTCCCCGAAGGGGAGGAACCCTTGCGGTCTGACAAATTCTGTTTACTGCCTACTGAATACTGCTTGCTTTTTTGTGTCCATTCCGGGAATTTGAAATAGGGCGAAATAGTTTTTAAAAGACTGTCGGAAACTTGTGTAACTTGCTGGAATTCTTCCGGCGAGTTGACATATTTATTTGTCTTTCGGAAGTCGTGCAATCTATCGATTTCATCCACCGACATTCCTAAGGTATATCCTTTATAATCGGTTATGAAATTCGGATTGAAAGGAAATACCTTGACCGAATCCTTCTGAATTTCTTTTTCCTTTAGAGCATCGATTTGTGCTTGCACTTCTGAATCAACTTGAAGGCCATCGACTTGTTCATCCGCAGAGAGGCTCTTCCAAAGGAAATAACCTACCTGCAATAGGATAATTGAAAGAAGTAAAAAGAAAATCCCACTCCGTTCTTGTTTATTGAACTTAAAGTGGGTATTCAAATTTTTCAAATTTATCGACTTATGCCCTGTTCGCTTTTATGGCGCTCAAATATCGATTAAGCTGCTTTTTGACAACAGGGAAAAGGAAATAAAGCCCGACCATATTCGGAAAGACCATCGCGAAGATCATCGCATCTGAAAATGCCCAGATCGAATCCATACTAGCGGCGGCACCTATAATTACGAATACACAGAAAAGTACTTTATAGGTCAAATCCGTTTTCTTTCCCCTACCGAACAAATACATCCAAGATTGAAGTCCGTAGTACGACCATGAGATCATTGTGGACACGGCAAACAACACTACTGCAATAGTCAGGAAAACATTGGAATATGGAATATACTCCGCAAAAGCCTTTGATGTAATTCCCGCACCTTCAAAAGGCATTCCGTCTATCATCACGACACCGCTCCCATCTCCGCCATACTCAAATGCGCCGCCAAAATTAAATATAATGATGACCAAAGCGGTCATCGTGCATATTACCACTGTATCGATGAAAGGTTCAAGCAAGGCCACCAAACCTTCAGAGGCCGAATATTTGGTCTTTACGGCCGAATGTGCAATTGACGCCGATCCAGCACCGGCTTCATTTGAAAACGCAGCTCTTCTAAATCCTACCAAAAGAACACCAATAACACCACCCACTCCCATTGCCGTCGGGTTAAATGCTTCGGTAATTATCAATGAAATTGCATCATCTATTAGACTAAAATTTCCAATAATGATATAAAGGCAGGCGATAATGTAAAGCACTGCCATAAACGGGACAACTTTTTCCGTTACCGAGGCAATCCTTTTGATACCCCCTATTATAATGACCCCGACCAAAATCGCCAAAATCAGACCGATAACGGCTCCTGCACTGGTACTTTCCAGCCCCATTAATTCTTTTACAACAATCGTCGCCTGATTCGATTGGGCGGCATTACCTCCACCAAAAGAACCGCCAATACAAAAAATCGCAAATAAAACAGCAACTATTTTACCAAGTGTTCCAAATCCTTTCTCTTTTAATCCTTTACTGATATAATACATCGGGCCACCATAAACGGTGCCATCTTCCCCAACATCTCTATACTGCACTCCCAGAGTACATTCGACAAATTTTGTTGACATGCCGAGCAAACCACAAATTATCATCCAAAAAGTAGCACCCGGTCCTCCCAGGGCAATCGCCAAAGCTACGCCCGCAATATTTCCATTGCCCACCGTGCCGGATACCGCGGTAGCCAACGCTTGAAAGTGAGTTACCTCGCCCTCTTCACTTTCATCTCTAATTGTATCGGTTATATCGCCGTCAATGGCCATTTCGGTTTTTTCGAGACCGTGGCCCTCGGGTAGTTCAACATCATCGTACTTTCCTCGTACAACATTGATCGCAGTAAAAAAGTGCCTAATATTCGGAAAACCAAAATAGATTGTAAAAAACAGCGCACTTCCGACCAATAAAATCAATACGAAAGGAGTTCCTAAGATTTCGAAAAAGATAACGGTACTAAAAAAGTCGCTTACAGGTGCAAAAGCCTGATCGATTTTTTGATCGAGACCGACTTCTTCAGCTTCTTGGGCAAATGTAATTAGAGGAAAAATAATCGCAATCAAAGAAAGAAGCCTGTATTTCATAAGGTGCTTTTGGTTATCTAAAGTTCGGTTAGTGCGACAATATCCTAAAAAATAGCCTCATTATCAAGTATTATATCAAGTATTAACTGTCGTACTTATTTACCCGATATGGAACATTTCGTTCAATTTTTGTATCTGTTCCGGTCTCCCGAGTACGATGACCATGCTTTTGGGCCCTAGTTCCAAATCAGTGCCCGGAAGGTTTAAATGGACTCATAAATCGAAGACCGAGGTTCTCTTGGTGTAAATCAAATCTTTTATTTTGAGCAAAAACGTAAGGAAGAGATAGAGCGCAAAACCGAAACCCAGCGTAACAAAGGTCAAATAAATAAACGAAGTTCGTACTACTCGTGCACGTATTCCCAATCGCTCCGCGATTCTACGGCAAACCTCGAAGCCCCTTTTCTGGAAGTAATAAAGTATGCGATAAAATATGTTCATCGTCTAAAATTAACTATTTCGATTCAATAAATTACTGCCGATCGCGCATTGCAGACATCTATTTTTGGTACAGTATTCGTTATAAAGTTGCAAAATCGCCTGGCTGTCTTTTGCCTTTTTAACTCCGACTTTTAGTGATCTGAAATTTGAAACTATTGTATTCTCTTCGTATTTAATTTGGGATACAATACCGATAATCTCTTCATTTACGTCTTTGCCCGAATGCTTTGCATAACAGAATTTTAAAGGAAGTAGTGTATTGATAATCAAAAGGTCGATAAACTTCTTTGTTAATTTCTTCGGACTTTTTTTGGAGATTTTACCAAACGTAAAATGGTCGTTCCAGTATTCACTGGCGGCCACATCGAATATTTCATAGAACTGCTCCAAACCGGAAGCATTGATCACTTCGCTGAAAAGATTTTGGTTTTTAAAGTACAATGCAGCGAGCTGTGACAAACGAACAGTCGGAAAATTAGGCGGCCGCAACTTGAAGAACTCGGGTTTTTGCACGCCCTCTTCCTTCAGGTCGAATTTATTTTTTTGGTAGCCGTATTCTTTTTTTAGTTGGATGTAGTGGTCATCGACAATTGAATCATCATGCAACAAGTTAGACATTCCGAAGAAAACACTTTCCAACTGAAAAGCCCCGGACCGTAATTTTCGAACTGCCGAAAAATCCAAAGCTTTGGCTAAACTTAAAAAGGCCCGCCCATTGATCTTTGATCCGAAGTTTTTCAAAAGCATTGTAAATAAGATCTGCTCCCAATTGTTTTGCGACTCTTTCAGTAACTCGAAAACAAAATCCGATTTTCTTTCCAATCGTTCAAAATACAATCGCTCTTTCCAATTTTCAAAAAGGAAGTCGTCGACCTGCGATATATCTTTTTCACAATTGATAAAACTCTTTCCTTTTTGATCGAACAGTTTTTGATAGGCATTCAATAAATCCTTTGAAATATAATTTTTCAGTTCAAGGGTTGGAACCTTTGAACTATCGCTATGGAAAACCTCGCCATCATCTTCCCAAACAACATGTAGAATCACATTATCATAATTGGAATCTTGCTCATGATCGTGCGCGTACCAATCAGAAGATCTCAAATGTATTTCTACATTTCCGGCCCAAAGTTGGCCATCGATCTTGATTTTTGAATTAAAAAAATCAGGGCCTGAAAGATGATTGTGGATTCCGGCATCTACGATTGAGACCGGTTCGTTTTTTGAAGTGACCAAATCTTGCAATTGAAGCTTTTTATACTTCCAGATAAAATGGAGAAGATCTTCTTTCACGGATTCGCGGTTTTATTTTGTAAACATAAAAAATAAGGGAAGACATTATTCGTAAAAGTGCGGCGAAATTTAACCGCAAAGTTCGCTAAAAAATCGCAAGGGCCGCAAAGGGTCAATATTAATTTGCCTTGAATTTCAAATACTATTTGCTGAATACTGCTATTTACTGAATACTGCCTACTGCCAACTATTCAGTAACCTCCCCTTCCCATTCATTGAATCCGCCTTCGAGGTTATAAGCATTTTCAAAACCTAAGCTGTTCATGATCGCACAAGCTTGGGCACTTCGATTTCCGCTTCTACAGTACACATAGTAGTTCTTACTCTTATCTAGTTTCTTAATCTCATTAATGAATTCCTGGCCCAGGTAAATATCAATATTGGACGAATCGGGAATAAAGCCATCTTCAACTTCCTCCGGCGTACGCACGTCTAAAATAAACGCGTTACCATCATCATTCAATTGTTCTGTCCACTCTTCTTGTGATAAATCCATATAAAAATATTTCATGTCATTCCGGGAAAGTCCTGAATCTGTTTATAACAATCCCAAAAATACATATTTGACCGAAAACCATCCTTATAAATATTTAACAAAAATTTGGCGCGACAGGATTCGATTTTTCTGAAAATCCATTTACATTTGTATATACAATTGTTGTAAATACATGAACGTTGAGCAAATCATAAAAACGGATAAAAGAAGATTCCGCTGGAAAGCAGAACTATTATTCATTTTATGTTGGTAAACAATAAAATCAACGAAGCGATATCAAATGTGCTGAAACCTTTTGATGTTTCGTTGCAACAGTTCAACGTATTACGTATTTTGAGGGGCCAGAAAGGTAATCCAGCAAACCTGTCAACGCTTAACGAGCGTATGGTAACAAAAATGAGCAATACGACCAGACTTGTCGATAAACTAATGGCGAAGGGTTATGTAGATAGAATCGTATGCCCATCGAACCGCAGAAAAGTAGAAATAAATATTACCGCCTTAGGGAAGAAAGTTTTAAAAAAAATGGACACCGCAATGAATCGTGCCGAGGAGGAAATACTTCAAAATATTTCAAAAAAGGAGCTTGCACAACTAAATGAATTATTCAACAAATTCTAAAATAAGCATATTGGCATATTAATTGAAAGGTATATTGACGAATAAAAAACTAGTTTGACAAATAAAAAATACGAACACTAATTATTAACAGATTCCGGCCTTCGCCGGAATGACTAAAATTGAATCAATTATGAAAAAAGGGGTATTAAGTTTAGCAATGGCTATGGTTTTCGGAGTAACCGCAACGGCTACAGAACCTATTGACGGCGAAAAAAAAGAAATTAAAACCGAATCAAGTACAGTGACTTGGAAAGCGTATAAAGTCGCTGGCGGTCATGCTGGAACGGTCAACCTAAAAGAAGGCCATTTGATGTTCGATGGCTCAAAATTGACGGGAGGAGAATTTGTAGTCGATATGACCAGCCTGGTCACTACAGACGATTTGGGAGACGAAAAGGCCAAGTTAGAGGGTCACTTAAAATCTGACGATTTCTTCGGCGTGGAGACCCACCCTACCGCAAAATTGGTCATTACCAGTATAAAACCGTTCAATGACAAATCTTCTACGGTTACCGGAGATTTGACCATAAAAGGAACCACAAAACCAATAACTTTCGTAATTTCACTTTTCGAGAACAAGGCGACCGCCACCTTAAAAGTAGATAGAGCAAAATATGATGTTCGATACGGTTCTGGTAGCTTCTTTGAGAATTTAGGCGACAAAACAATTTACGACGAATTCGACCTTGTTGTCGATCTAGCGTACTAAGTAAACTTGACCTCACAAGTTTTGCCCCGTTTCTCACTAAGAAACGGGGTTTTTATTTTTAAGAATTGATTTGTCGTTTCAAAAATGATTTCTATATTTGACCCGATGAGCCCTTAATGGGCCTTTTAAAAAAGCTTTTACCTCTAATAACAATACGGTAAAATGAAGAGCAATAAAATTAAAACTTGGTGGTGGAACAACTCTCGAAAGATATCGTGAGCTGAGCATCATTATAGTTAAACTATATAAGGCCTGTCATCACGACAGGCCTTTTTTAATTAAGGAATTTATTTGTCATTTCCGCGAAGGCGGAAATCCATCAAACCTAAACAGTGTAATGACATACCAACTTAATACGTATCACAAGAGAATTTTGGCCGACACAATCACACCGGTCAGCGTGTATCTCAGGATCAGAGATCGCTTCCCCAATAGCATTCTATTGGAAAGTAGCGATTATCATGCGAACGACAATAGTTTTTCGTATATCTGTTGCAACCCGATCGCTTCCATAAAAGTCGAGAACGAGATAGTAGTCGAGCAGTTTCCCGATGGAACTTTCAAAGAGACCAACATAGAAGACGGTACCGATGTTGTCGAAATAATCGATGCATTCAGCAAAAAATTCAAAACAGAGAACAACGGATTCAAGTTTATCAATAACGGACTTTTTGGTTATATGGCCTATGATGCCGTGCGCTACTATGAAGATATCTCGATTTCGAAAAAAGATAATTCACTGTCGATACCGGATATCTACTATGCGGTTTATCAGAATATCATCGCCATTAACCATTTCAAGAACGAGGCCTATATTTTTGCACACTGCTTCGATAGTAACGAAAATACCTCGGAAATCGAACAGATCCTGAGCGTGAGAAATTTTGCTTCGTATAATTTTTCCATGGAAGGAAAAGCCACTTCGAATCTAAAAGACGAGGAATACAAAGAGCATGTGCGTCTCGCAAAAAAACATTGTCAACGAGGGGATGTTTTTCAATTGGTGCTTTCCAGAAGGTTTTCACAAAACTTTAAGGGTGATGAATTCAATGTGTACCGCGCACTGCGTTCAGTAAACCCTTCTCCGTACTTGTTTTACTTTGATTATGGCGATTTTAAGATCTTCGGAAGCTCTCCTGAAGCGCAATTGATCGTTAAAGATGGAACCGCGGAAATACACCCGATAGCAGGAACTTTTAAAAGAACCGGGGACGATGAACAAGATGCCATTCTCGCCAAAGAATTAACGGAAGATGACAAAGAAAATAGCGAACATGTCATGCTGGTCGATCTTGCGAGAAACGACCTAAGCCGCAACGGGAATATGGTAGAAGTCGCGAATTACAGAGAGGTGCAATTTTTCTCTCACGTTATCCATTTGGTCTCAAAAGTAATTGGTCAAAAGAAAAAGGATATTGCTACAATGAAAGTTGTCGCCGACACGTTTCCCGCTGGCACATTGAGCGGTGCACCCAAACATATGGCAATGCAACTGATAGAAAAATACGAAAAGACAAGTCGCGGTTATTACGGCGGTGCCATCGGGTTTATGGATTTCTCCGGAAACTTCAACCACGCCATCATGATCCGTACTTTTTTGAGCAAAAACCATCAATTGCATTATCAAGCCGGGGCAGGCTTGGTGGCTGCCTCCGACCCCGACGACGAACTACAGGAAACCTATAACAAATTGGGGGCTCTTACAAAGGCCATGGAAATCGCTAAAGAGATATGAAGTCCTCCCCTAACCCCTCGAGGAGGGGGATTAAAAACAACGCT
>QIJL01000597.1 GCA_003232435.1 Flavobacteriales bacterium
ATAGCTGCAATTTAGTCTTACGTCTTATATCTAGTAGCGACCTGTGCTGAGCTTGTCGAAGTAAGCGGTCTTACGTCTTTAACCGGACAGTGCTGAAAAAAAAGTAAAACATGAAATCATTTCTCATTATTTCCTTTTTTCTAGTTTCCTTCAATATCATGTCGCAAGAAAACGGGAACGATTCAATACCCTATGCCACTATTCCCGAAGTACCCGAAAACTATACCGCCGGATCGGTCGTTTCACGTATGATAGATGGATTAGGGTTCCGATATCACTGGGCAACTAAAGGCCTTACCGAAGCGGATTTAAATTATAGCCCTGGAAACGATGGCAGAACAATTCGCCAGACTTTGGATCACATTTTCGCGCTTTCCGCTACTATATTAAGTTCTGCAAAAAAGGAAGCAAGGGATTTTGCGGTAAAGCTCCCTGAATTATCCTTTGCCGAAAAAAGAAAGGCCACTTTGAAAAACTTCAAAACGGCAAGTGAACTTTTTCTAAAATCGGAAGCCTTAACGGAACACCGGATTATTTTCAAACGCCAAAAGAAAACTTCTGAATTCCCTTTTTGGAATCAAATTAACGGCCCGATCGAAGATGCCGTTTGGCATGCAGGTCAGATCGTTGTGCTTCGTCGTTCGGCAGGAAATCCTATTAATCCGAAGGTCAATGTCTTTTTAGGTAAGCTTAACGACTGATTTTTTTTGTAACTAATCAGCATCAAGTTTTAGAGTCAGCCTCTTGAGTACCGGAACGAAAATTTAAACGCAAGGAAAAATTGCAAGGTTCGCAAAGTATTTAAAACCAATATAGTATGACTTTGCGAACCTTGCCTAAATCTTTGCGAACTTTGCGTTTAAATTCAACGGCAAGTTGATTTTCAATATTTTAACTTTTTTCGCCAACACTGATTAGTTACATTTATTTAAACCCTTCAACGATAGTTTCTCTACTATCCACTTCTAAATCAACAGAAGAATGAAAAACAAAATACTCTTTTTAGGTCTTGTTCTATTAAGCCTTTTCAATTCGTGCACCGAAAAGTCGAAACCAGAAATTGCCGTAGTCGGGTCAAAAGAAAATAAGTCGAAGGTGATCATGGCAATCTTTGCCCACCCCGACGACGAGACCACCATTGGGCCGGTTCTGGCCAAATATGCCGAAAACCATGAAGTTTATTTGGTAGTCGCGACCGACGGTAGTTTTGGTGTGACCGATCATGCAGGCATACCGGCCGGCGATTCGCTGGTAAACATTAGAACCAGGGAAACCAAATGCGCATGTGAAAAATTGGGAATCAACCCACCCCAATTCTTAGGGGCACAAGATGGATTGGGCCTTAACGGCCATGGTAATTATTATGAAGAAGTGCCAAGGAACGGATCAAAGAAAAAATAGAGGAACTAAAGCCCACGACCATCATAACTTTCGGCCCTGATGGTGATACGGGCCATCCGGATCACAGATTGATCGGAATTTTGACTACCGAAATTTTGCTCCGGGAAGATCGGGCCAACGATATAGACCTTTATTATTTTGGGTGGACAAAAGAGCAGGCCGCCAAATTCCCTGATTGGAACCTTGGTTATGTGCATGAAAATATGCTGAACACAAAAATCGAATTCAGCACTCAAGACGAAGAGAAAGCATTTGCTTCTACATCAAAGTCAGTTTCGCGAAGAAGAATTCGTAAGCTGGATAACGGCCGAAAAAAAGGACACGACCAATGTACTCTATTTCAGAAAATTCAAATCGGACACTACAAGACAAACCGGATTTTAGCTTCTTGAGGCCAAAGTTTTCATGGCGGCCACGAACTTGTCCAATTCATCAATAGTCGTATAAACGTTGGGAGTGATTCGACAACCGTGAACATTCGCTCCATCAATGGCCACGGTAAATATCTTGAACTCGTTCAACAGCGTTTCAGCTAAATCTTCAGGCTTCATATTTTTGAGACCTACGTTCGCTATACCACAACTTTTATGTTCTTCAATCGGAGTATTGATAACGATATTTTCAATTCCTCGCAGTTTGTCGCTCCAATAGCGCTGAATGAAACGCATTCTTTTTTCTTTACGTTCCGTACCGATCATCTCTAAGTAATCGATGGCGTCATCAATGGCAAGGTCTGTGTGAACCGGGTGTGTACCCGTGTGATTCAACCGACTAATGTCATCAGGCTCCCTATCGTGTTCGGCCAACAACGGCCAAATTTTGTAAATCTTTTCTTTGCGCACGAATAAGAGTCCCGCACCCAATGGTGTGCTCAACCATTTGTGTAGACTACTACCGTAATAATCACAATCAAGTGCTTTGATATCTACATTGATATGCCCGACACAATGTGCGCCATCTACCATAACCTCAACTCCATGTCTGTGTGCCATATCACAGATTTTTCTGATAGGAAGAATATGGCCGGTAATATTAACCATGTGGCAGACCATCATCAATTTGGTCTTGGGGGTTATCTGACTTTCATAAAGTGCTACGATTTCCTCATCGGATTTCGGGTGGTTGGGAACGGAGATTATCTTATTTATGATTCCGTATCGCTTGGCCATCAACTTAAAATGTTCTTGCATCGCGCCATAATCCTGTTTTGCAAAAATAGCCTCGTCTCCCTTTTCCCATGGGAAACCACCAGAGATTAAGTCAAGTGACTCTGTGGTATTTCGAGTAATTACCAGTTCTTCGGGATTGCAATTGACCAATTTCGCCAAACGATCCGCTACACGTCTTTTATTGTCCCATTGAACGGTACGCATATAATGAGAAGCTTCGTAATTGACCATTTTCACATGATCTAAAAATCGATTTAAAATCGGTTTGGGGGCGAAATTGTAATAGCCGTTTTCCAAATTGATGTAATCGGGTTTTAGTGCGTAATCTTCCCTGATTCTTTTCCAGAATTCGTCATCATCGTCTTTCGGATATGGCTTACTATCTTTCTTGTCCTGGGCATGGAGGCCCATAGGCAAGAATGGCGATAATACCGCGGCTTGACCCATTCGCTTTAGGAAGTCTCTTTTTTTCATTTGTTGAATCGTGTATTTACAAGATACTAAATTATGTATTGATCTACGTTTTTTCCTGAAAGTGTTCGAATAGCACATCCTAGAATTAAATAGTATATTTAAAAAAAAGCAACTATTTATGGAATCTCCTTCGGAAAGAATAAAAAAATTAGGACTTGTATTGCCTCCGCCACCGCCACCTGCAGGACTGTACAAGCCCGTACTTGTGGTCGACAATTTTCTCTACGTTTCAGGCCAAGGCCCAATGAACACCGACGGAAGCTTAATGGTCGGGAGAGCCGGAGACGACTTGAATTTGGAGCAGGCCAAATTGGGCGCACGTCAAGTTGGGCTTACCATGCTTTCAACTATCGAGACCCATTTCGGAAGTGTCGATAAAATAAAGCGAATCGTTAAAACCTTGGGCATGGTTAATTCTACTCCAGATTTCGGGCAACAACCCTTGGTCATCAATGGCTTCAGCGAATTGATGGCCGATATATTCGGCCTGGACAATGGCGTTGGTGTTCGCAGTGCAGTGGGCATGATGCTTCCGGGGAATATCTCCGTTGAAATCGAAGCGATGTTCGAACTGCGTTAAAATCCCGATCATGGCGAACAAAAAATGGTATGAATTAAATGAGGTTGAAAACGTTGTCTCCCCCTCTCTTTTGGTCTATCCGGATCGTATAGAAAAAAACATACGATTAATGCTATCTATGGCGGGCGGAAGCCATCTGCTCAGACCACATATCAAGACCCATAAGACCGCTGAGATTATCAAAATGCAAATGGATCAGGGCATTGATAAGTTTAAATGTGCCACCATTGCCGAAGCTGAATTACTTGCACAATGTGGTGCTGAAGATATTCTATGGGCTATGCAGCCTGTCGGAGCGAATATTCAGAGGTTCTTTGATCTTATTCGGAAATATCCAGATTCAAAGTTTTCGACACTAGTCGATAATCAGAAAATCTTGGCTGAAATAGCTATATTGGCGTCCGAAGAAAAAGTTCAAATTTCTCTTTGGATGGATATCAACGTCGGCATGGACCGGACAGGTATAGCCCCTGGGGAAAAGGCAGTCGAATTATATGAATCCGTAGAAAACAATTCTTTTCTCGAAGCAAAAGGACTTCATGCTTACGACGGCCATATTCACAATTCAGAAACCTTTGAAAGAAAAAAAAAGTGCGATTTGGCTTTCCATAAAGTATTGGAGTTAAAGAACGCTATTGAAGATAAGGGCATTGCCGTTGACACCATAATTGCGGGTGGTTCTCCTTCATTCCCCGTTCATGCCGAAAGGGATAATGTCGAGACCAGCCCTGGTACCACGCTACTCTGGGACGCAAAATACATGGACCTGTTTCCTGATATGGAATTTTTAAATGCGGCCGTTTTATTGATTCGAATCCTTAGTAAACCGGCACCCGATATTCTTTGTTTCGATCTTGGTCACAAAATGATAGCTTCTGAAATGGATTTTCCAAGACTCCGCATTTTGGGTTTGGAAGACAGTCGGCAAATCGGCCAGAGTGAAGAACATTTGGTAGTCGAGACCTCACGTGCCGATGAGTTCGAAGTTGGTGATGCATTCTACGGAATTCCCATGCATATCTGTCCGACTGTGGCCAAATACGAAAATTTATTGACTGTAAAAGATGGGAAGGTATCAGGTTTATGGAAAGTAGCCGCTAGAAATCAAAAAATAACGATTTAGCATAATCGGTTGCGCGCTAATAAAAAGCTGGACTATCCGTTATTAGTTTATGGGCCTTCTAATACAAATTTCAAGAGACTGTTTTGAAATATGTCGTTAGAATTGTTATAGCCTATTTTTGATGCAGAACTAGGCATCCGCCAAAATAAGGCGGATAAGCATCCGCCTATGGCGGACGGTTCAAAATTTTAACGACGTTATGCGCAAAAAGAGGCTATAAGAAAATAATCGAGATATTTCAAAACAGTCTCTAAGACTTATGAATAGACGTCAATTCATCGATAGATCATTACTCGCCCTCGTAGGAGGTGCGTTGGTTGGTTGCGTTGATAGCAAAAAAAATCTTTTTGAAAAAAATCAGGTTCTAGGATGTTTTGGTGACAGTATTACGGCGAGTACGGATGGTTACGTGAAAATATTACAGCACCAAATGAATCAAAACAGTCCGGATCTTGCCTTAAAATTCTTGAATTACGGCAAAAGTAGCGAGACCGTTACCGGTCTTACCGAAAAAGAGCATCCCGGGCCAAGGCCATACCTTTTTGACCGATTGGACAATAAGTTGGATAAAACCCCTATCGATGTTGCTCTTTTCTGTTATGGAATCAATTGTGGAATCTACGGTCCACCTTCCGAAGGGCTTTTCAATACTTACAAAAAAGGAATTCTTCTATTCTTGGATAAAATGAAGGAACGTGATATCGGTGTTGTTCTTTTGACCCCTCCACCTTTGGCGCTCGATGCCGTGGCAGCAGTACCTACGAATGCCATGGACGATTATGGCTATTTAAATCCGTATCCCGAATATGACAAAGAGGTTTTACAAGAATTCACGCAAATCATTCTCGATATAGATCATGCATCTGTTTTAGCGAAAATCGACATACATAGTCCGCTTTACGAAAATCGAAAAGATTGTTATGATAATGACCCTATACACCCTAATGAAAATGGACATCAGCTGATTGCAAGTACGATTATCGAAAAAATAGCGTTTTAACAACGCTTTAAGTCCGTGTGGCAGGGTATTTGTTATCTTTATCCCGCTTAAAATCACTAAAATGTCCTTGAGATATTTGTTGCCCGTATTTTCTTTTTTGTTACTCTCCTCCACGAGTATAGCACAAGGCGGGGATATTCCTGCGAATAACCCGTTGAAGATAGAGGCCGCCAATAAATTGGACGAGAAAGGAAAGGAACAAAAAGGCATTTCTTTAAAAATTCCTTCGGTGGTCGATAATGATCTGAAAATCGATACGGACTTTTCTAAAAAGAATCCAGTCAAAATGCTTCCCGAAAAGAAATTGGTGCAAGCAGGTGATGGAATGAAGATAGATCCCAAAGTCGGAAATAATTACGACAAAGAAGGCTCAAGCAAGCATTTTGGCAATCAATATCTCGGAGACATAAAAAACAATGGCAAATTTATCGGAATCGTATGTCGCGATCATGAATATGTTGACGGAGATCGGGTAAAAATCACACTAAATGGTCGTGTAATAGACGCAAATGTTTTGCTGACCGGAAGTTTCAAAGGGGTAAATGTCGATCTTGAAAAAGGTTTTAACCGTCTTGATTTCGAAGCGTTGAACGAAGGTTCATCGAGCCCGAATACAGCTCAAGTAGATGTTTATGATGAGGTTGGAAACTTAATCTATTCAAATAAGTGGTTACTTTCTTCTGGATCTAAGGCGACGCTCATTGTAACTAAAGAATAAAGTTCTCTTATAATTTTCTTTCTATAAAAATTTAACCGCTAGTGTGGCGATTGCTAAATTAGTTTACTAAATTTTTGATGCTATTTTTTCTTTATGGAAGGCAAAATTTTCAAGCATCCGCCTTAGGCGGACGGATGAAAATTTTAACGTGCCAGAAAGGAAAAAGAGTGGTGAAAATAGTGAACGAATTTAGTGATTGCTACACTAGGTACGCAACGAACTCGCAAACCTGCTTGTCGGCGAGGCAGGGTTCGCTAAGAAATTATATTTGATGAAAGTCTTTGCGTCCCTTGCGTTAAAATCTTTGCGCTCTTTGCGGTTATTATTAATAAATGAAGTTTTTTATGAAAAGGCCAAGGCCAACTTAATATCTTCATAGCTTACTTTTCGATTCAATGCCTCGAAAATATATTTTTGGCTAGGAGGCCCCTCTTTTTGTTTATTAGCTGCCTGAGCGACTTTTTCTATCAGTTTTTCTTCGGGGCGGTAGAAATTCAAATCTTCATTGGGGTGGTCTGTTCGCAATCGAATCAGATGCCCAGCAATAGTGCCTGTTGAAAGCCCCCGTTCTTCAGCGATTTTTTCCAAAGGCATTTTTTGTCTCAGATAATCAAGGGTAACGAGATAAGTCGATTTCTTTTTTTCCTTTTTCTCTTTTATTTTTTTGGATTGTTTTTTTATTTCCTCCGGATTTGTAAGTCCGCCACATTCCTTCATAAATGCCATCGCCTCGACTTCCAAAGTGTTGAAATCGTTTTCCGAATCCACGATATTAGAAAGTTCTTGAAAACGAATATCGGCCTTATGTGCCAATCCGTCGACCCGAAGTGCCATTTCGTTAAACCCGGAAAGCTGTAGGTTTTCAATGTTCTTCAATCGCGAAAGTGCGACATAACCTTGTCCACGCTCAAAAGTTTTCGAGAGATCGATCATCGCCGCATCAAGCGTCATACCCTGGCATTTGTGCACCGTGATCGCCCAAGCCAATCTAAGGGGAATTTGATCAAGGCTTGCCAAGACTTTACCGAAATCATCGTGTATGCCCCAGGTTTCCTGTTTTACGGTAATCTTTTTCCCATGGATGGTTTTTACGATCGGGTATCCTTCCTCGTCAAAATCGACCACCTTCCCTAAAGTACCATTCACATAACCTTGCTCAGGATTGTTTCGAACGAACATTACCTTAGCCTCCTTCTTCAATTCGAGATGTTCTTGTGCCAGAACCGATTTCTTTAATGTTTCTATCAGTTTTCGATTCCCTTTGGTAGAAGCCTTGAACTTTTTCGAGCGCCCGGACAGTTTTTCCAACTCTACTAAATTGAGTTGGTCTACATCTGCATTGTGGGTAAAAAGTTTCGTCGGGACTTCCTCATTTTCCAAACGATTTGTTTCCGCCCTTTTAAGCACTTCAATACTTCGATGCGAAATCGTTGCCGAGCGAATCTCGTTTAAGATTCCGTTTAGGATATCGTCTCCCTCTTGTCGGTATTGCTCTGTCAAATAACAAACATTCAATTCTGCATAAAGCCATGCTTCCGACATAAACGAAAACTTGTCCTTACTTTTTTCGTCGTACCTGCCAATAGGTGGTAACTGAAAAAAATCGCCGCATAAAACAATCTGTATTCCGCCAAAAGCCCGGTCATCCTCTTTAAAAAATCGGAGTACCTGATCGACCATGCCGAGTTGGTTTTTATGCAGCATCGAGATCTCGTCGATAATCAGAACCATGGATTCTTCTAAATGCTTCTTGAGATATTTTTTCCCGCGCATGGTCGCCAGATTAGCCCTAGTCAAACGATCTTTAATTCCAAAACCGGCCCAGGAGTGGATGGTCATGCCATTCATATGGGTAGCTGCGATGCCTGTTGATGCAGTAATGGCAACAGGTACTTTTCGTTCTTTTAAATAAGAAATATATTGATTGAGTACATAGGTCTTCCCCGTACCGGCAGAACCGGTAAGGAATACGTTTTTACCTGATTTTAAAAGGGCTAAGGCTTTTTCTTGTTGCACTTGGGAACATTAAAATGAGGAGTCTAAGATAAGCTTTTTGCCTGCAAAAAAGATGCATTCTATGGTCAGTGGTCAAAGGTAGTGGGTCAGGAAGGTGGAAATGTCGAACGTGCCAATCATCATTGCATTTAATCCGGCCGATACGCTTTTTGCTCCCTTTTCAAAACGTTTTTCTTATAATAAGTCATCCTTTTATACCCTTAATTGAACCTCTGTCAAGAGTAATTTTCCAAAATAAAATAGATAACTACGACGGTTATGTGGATATAAAATATTCGGTAGGATTTCTGCGCTATCCTATTATTCCCCGTGCATCCAGGCTTTCTTCGTTAAAAGCTCCTCCTCCGTTTCTACATGATCTTCATCAGGCACGCAACAGTCTACTGGGCAAACGGATGCACATTGAGGTTCATCATGAAAACCTTTGCATTCCGTACATTTATCAGTAACAATAAAATAGAACTCCTCGGAAACAGGTTCGTTTTCAGCATCTGCATCTACTTCCCCACCTTTAGGCAATGTAACCATACCGCTTAAAGCTGTTTCATCTGCATAGGCCCAGGCTTCATCTGGTTCATAAATCGCATTGTTCGGACACTCGGAAACACAGGCATCGCAGTTAATACATTCGTCAGTTATGATAATAGCCATGATGTTATGATTTATAACAATTTATGAAATTAAGAGGACTCCATGCCCTCTATAGTGATAAAAGCCACATTTCTTTACAAAAAGCGTAAATATTTGGGTTCAATACATGTCTTCTAATCAATTTTCAATAAATTTAAATAAAAATCATTAAACTATCATAGCATGATTACAGCTAAAGCAGAGCCACAAGAAGTATTGGAAGCAGTAATTATAAGATTTGTAGGGGATTCGGGTGATGGAATGCAATTGACCGGAACGCAGTTTTCAGATACTTCGGCGATGTTGGGCAATGATATTGCCACATTTCCCAACTACCCGGCAGAAATTAGAGCTCCTCAAGGAAGTTTGTACGGGGTTTCGGGGTTCCAGGTACATATTGGTAGTATTGAAATAAGTACCCCAGGTGATAATGTAGATTTACTGGTTGCAATGAATCCCGCCGGTTTAAAGACCAACTTGCATGCCGTTAAAGCAGGCCATACGATTATTGTCGATACCGATGCTTTTACAAAAAAGAATTTAGAAAAGGCCAAATACGAGTCTAATCCACTTGAGGATGGAAGTCTAGATAACTACAGGGTTATTGAGGTAACAATGACTTCTTTAACTAAAGAGACACTAAAAGATGTTAAAGGATTGGATAACAAAAGTATTCTAAGAAGTAAGAATATGTTCGCCTTAGGGATGGTTTATTGGATGTACGACCGTACAACAGACCATACTATTGCTTTTTTTAATAAAAAATTTAAATCGAAGCCTCTGATTATCGAGGCAAATACCAAAGTGTTGAATTCGGGTTATTATTTTGCCGAAACTTTAGAATTAATTCCAAATGCTTATACCATTTCTCCGGCCAAAATGCCTCCCGGAACCTATAGGATTATTATGGGCAACACGGCATTGGCATGGGGGTTTTTGGCCGCTGCCGAAAAATCGGGGTTGGAATTATTCTTGGGTTCATACCCCATTACCCCTGCCTCGGATATTTTGCACGAATTGGTAAAACATAAGCATTTTGGTGTAAAAGCGCTTCAGGCCGAAGATGAAATTGCCGGTATCACCGCTGCAATTGGGGCGTCTTTTGCGGGCGATTTGGCCCTAACGACCACTTCAGGCCCCGGTTTGGCTTTAAAAGGTGAAGCTTTGGGTCTGGCCATGATGATAGAGTTACCTTTAATCGTAGTTAATGTACAACGAGGAGGGCCTTCAACAGGTCTACCGACTAAAACAGAGCAATCTGATTTATTACAAACTATGTATGGCAGAAATGGTGAAAGTCCGGTAATTGTTATTGCGGCAAGTACCCCTGCTAACTGTTTCGACTATGCCTATGAAGCGGCAAAACTTACTTTGGAACATATGACACCTGTGGTTTTATTGAGTGATGGATACATTGCCACTGGCTCTGCTCCCTGGAAAATTAAGTCGGTCGATGAAATGCCGGAAATAAGAACTAATGTTATCAAAGAAGCAAAGGAAAACTGGCATCCTTATGATAGGGATGAAAATACCTTGGCCAGAAATTGGGCCGTTCCCGGAACCGAAGGTTTAGAGCATCGCGTCGGAGGTTTGGAAAAAGAACGGGTTACCGGTAATGTCTCCTATGATCCGGAAAACCATCAAAATATGACCACGACCAGAGCAGAGAAAATTAAAAGGGTACAAAATTATATACCCGAACTAACAACTGAGTTTGCCAATGAAGGAGAGCTATTGGTAATCGGGTGGGGAGGAACGTACGGCCCTTTATATTCTGCAATAAAACAGTTGAAGGAAGAAGGTCACAACAATATTGGCTATGCGCATTTTAATTATATAAATCCTTTACCAAAAAACACCGAGGTTATTTTGGCCGGGTTTAAGAAAATTATTGTTTGTGAATTAAATACCGGGCAGTTTGCCGCGTTATTGCGCATGAACTTTCATGGTTTTGAATTTTTACAGCTCAATAAGGTTCAAGGATTGCCTTTTTCAAATAATGAACTCATTCAAAAATTTAAGCAATTGGCGAATGATCAATAATTTAAGATACGCAGAATGGCGGAAGTTGATTTGTATGCCAACAAGTCTAAAAATACGGACATAGCATTAGCTTGGTCCAGTATTTTTAACAAGGTTAACGTGCAAAGAAACGAGACTAAATGAGTAGCTAATAATCGTACATTCGTTTAACCCGATAATTATGGAAACAACTGTAGAAAAAAAATATACATTTAAAGATTTTGCAAGCGATCAAGAAGTAAGGTGGTGTCCGGGTTGTGATGACTACGTAATTTTACGGGCCATGCAAAAAGCCCTTCCTGAAATGAATGTTAAAAAGGAAGATGTGGTATTTATTTCAGGAATTGGGTGTTCCTCTCGGTTTCCGTATTACATGAACACCTATGGGATACACAGCATTCACGGGCGAGCCCCGGCAGTAGCTACGGGTGTAAAACTAGCTAATCCGGATCTGAGCGTTTGGGTAATTACCGGAGATGGCGATGCAATGGCCATTGGGGGCAATCATTTTATTCATGTTCTACGAAGAAATATTGATTTAAATATCATATTATTCAATAACGAGATTTACGGCTTGACAAAAGGACAGTTCTCACCTACCTCATTAGTAGGTCAAAAAACAAAATCATCTCCTAATGGGAACACACAACCTCCTTTTTCGCCGGGCGAACTAGCTCTCGGTGCTCAAGCCAGATTTTTTGCGAGAATTGGTGGTAATACCCCTAAGGAAATGACCCAGCTCTTTATTGAATGCGAAAAATTTAAAGGGACATCGCTAATTGAAGTTCTACAAAATTGTCCGATCTTTAATGATGGTTGCTTTGATGAGTATACTGATAAAGCGGTACGTGAGGATAGACAATTGTTTGTTGAACATGGAAAACCAATGATTTTTGGAAAAGACCGAGATAAAGGTTTGGTGTTAAATGGTTTAAAATTAGAAGTGGCCACTATCGGTGAAAACGGAATTACCGAAAAGGATATTTTGGTGCACGATGCCAAAGAACAAGATCCGACCTTACATCAAATGCTCGTTAGACTGGACTATCCGAAAGTTACAGGAATTATAAGGAGTTTTGATGATATTACCCTGGAAGAAAGAAAAGACGCGTTGACGGCTGAGGTAAAGGCAAATTCGAGTTTTAGCAAAACAGACGATTTGTTCTTCTCAGGTGAAACTTATGAAGTTAGTTCGTGAAAAAGATTATAAAATATGGGATCCGAAGCTATAATCGTATTTTTACTTGCCGGTATCGTCATGGTCGCCGGTTCCAATTTTTTATCGAATTTAATTTCGCATAAATCCGATAATCTTCAAAAAAGAGAGCCTTATGAAAGTGGTATGACCACCATTGGACCCACTTGGGTTCAATTTAAAGTAGGCTATTATTTGTTCGCCATCCTATTTTTGATCTTTGATGTAGAGGTGGCTTTTTTAATTCCATGGGCAGTAGCATTTAAAAGTATCGGGGGTGTTGCTTTTATCGAAGTCCTCATATTTCTGCTCATTTTAGGAATAGGATTACTATACGCTTGGAAAAAAGGAGCTTTAAAATGGGAATAGACAATTCAAAACTGCCCCTCGAAGGGCCAGGAAAAATACCGGAAGATTTCCCGGGGAAAGTTATTCCCGCAGGGAATGGGGCCAATGTAGTAGTCACTTCATTGGATAAAATAATTAATTGGGGGCGATCCAATTCTTTATGGTCGCTTTATTTTGGCACCAGTTGTTGCGCCATTGAAATGATGCAGACCGGCGCGGCGCGCCACGACTATTCGAGATTTGGTTTCGAAGTGGCACGGACTTCCCCAAGACAGGCCGATCTAATTATTATCGCCGGGACCATCGTAAACAAGATGGCTCCGGTCTTAAGGCGTTTATATGACCAAATGGCCGAGCCAAGATATGTGATTGCAATGGGAGCCTGTGCAATTTCCGGCGGCCCCTTTTTTTACAACACCTACTCGGTCGTAAAAGGCGCAGATCATGTAATCCCCGTTGATGTTTACGTGCCGGGTTGTCCGCCCAGACCGGAGGCATTATTGGAAGGCATGCTAATGCTCCAAGATAAAATACGGACAGAAAGTATGAAGGATAAAAAAAATCCTCTTGAGGGATTTGATGAAGGGCTGTAAAGCTGAAACTTATGACGAACGAAACATTACAAAATTTAATCGGTGGCTGGTTCCCCGATCCTGAAGCTGAAAAAGTTCCTGAAGTGGTAGCCGCTCCTGAATCCGAAGAAGATTCGGAGGAAAAACCAGTTGCTCCAGAGCCGGTTAATCCGAGCCTTTTGGAATTTACGGAAGAAGGCTCCGAGTTTTTAAACATTGAAGTTCAGCCGCTATATCTGCATCGATTAATGTCTGAATTAAAGGAGAACGATGATACCAGTTTTGATTATTTGTTTTGTTTAAGCGGTGTGGATTGGGGAGAGGAATCGGGTTTAGGCGTTGTCTACCATTTGGAATCTGTAACCCACAGACATATCGTGGTTGTCAAAGTTAAAACCGAAGATAGGGAAAATCCGACCTTGGACTCCGTTTATGATATTTGGGCCACCGCCGAATTTCATGAACGTGAAGTTTTTGATTTCTTCGGAATAAAATTTAATAATCATCCTAATTTAAAAAGACTTTTTTTAACCGAAGATTGGGTTGGTTTCCCACTTCGAAAGGATTATGTAGATGACATTAACATGATTATTAAATGAACTCGTTTAAACTTTTTGGATTGAAGCGAAAATTAGCAATTTTGTACCCGGCCGAAGTTTTTTTGAGTTGCATAGCAGGGCTACGGAAGGAAAGAAAGACGAAGAACGGGTGCAAAAGGGCAATTTTTTAGCCAATTGAAAAAGTTTAAACGAGTTCAATAAACGGTCATGGAAACAACTACTGCCAATAGCAACTTTAAATCCGAAGAATATCAGATCAATATGGGGCCGCAGCATCCTGCCACCCATGGCGTTTTAAACCTTTTATTGACCATAGACGGGGAAATTATTAAAAAAGTAGAACCCGATTTGGGATATATCCACCGCTCTATAGAAAAAATGTGTGAGCGGGACAGCTACCAGCAAATTGTTCATTTAACGGATAGGATGGATTATTTGTCGTCCAACATAAATAACGAAGCGGTCTGCCTGACCGTTGAAAAAGCGTTACAGTTAGAGATCCCCGAGCGTGTAAAAGTGATCCGGACAATTATTGGGGAATTGACACGGATTTCCTCCCATTGTCTGTGGTGGGGTGTTATGGGCATGGATGTCGGTGCATTGACCACCTACTTTTATGGCTTCAGGGACCGCGAAATGATAAATGATATCATGGAGGAAACCTGTGGAGCGCGATTAACAATGAACTATAATGTGCCGGGTGGCTTAATGTTCGATATACATCCAAATTTTGTAAAACGAGTTAAGGGTTTTGTCGCACATTTTAAAACAAAACTTCCTGAATTTGACACGCTATTGACCGGAAATGTAATATTCCAAAAAAGGACAAAGGGCGTTGGGATATTATCCAAGGAAGATGCTATTTCTTTTGGAGCATCGGGACCCGTTGCCCGCGCCTCCGGTTATTCCTGTGATGTAAGAAAATATCATCCTTATAGCGCACTGGATAAGGTGACATTCAATGAAGCTCTTAAAACCGAAGGAGATACTTTTGCGCGTTACCAAGTTCGGATTCAAGAAATGTGGGAATCTTTATCAATAGTGGAACAATTAATAGATAATATTCCCGAAGGTGAATTCAGGGTGAAAACGAATGCGGTAATTAAGTTGCCAAAAGGAGAATTTTACCAAAAAGTTGAAACCGCAAGAGGTGAACTTGGGGTCTATGTTATAAGTACGGGAACCAAAAGTCCGTACCGGCTTAAATTCAGATCCCCTGGATTTTCGAATTTATCCTTATTGAATCACATAGCCGTTGGGGGCAAAATCGGGGATTTGGTAGCGACCATGGCAACGTTAGACCTTGTAATTCCTGATATTGACAGATGACGGAAGACGGGTGATGGAAGACCGAAGAAAAGAGTAGATGTCAAGTAGAATTTATTATGGAATTAAATAAAAAATAATAGAGGTCAGTAGATAAGTGCATAGAGCCAATTTAACAAAAATGGTGGTTTGGTGGGTCTTCCCCTTTTTCAAGAGGAGAGCCTGTGCCGAACCTGCAGGCAGGTTTACTTCGGTATGGCGACAGCCGCAGGGGTCTCTTCGGGAATTCGATAACCCTCGGAAATCGTAGAAACTAACATAGCGGGCTAAAAAAGATGATTTTCAGCTATGTAACTAACTACTGACCTCTAAAAAATAATAACATCGGTCTACCGTCTTCGGGCATCAGACCAAAAAATTAATATAACTAACAACAATGGGTTTTGCATTGAGCATCACAAAGAATATTCACGACTGGCTTTTTAGCGTAATGCCCGAGGGCGTGGCGAACATTGTGGAAATGATATTGATCGCCCTTGTATACCTGGGCATTTTCGCGATTGCCGGCTTGTTTTTGGTGCTGCTGGAAAGAAGGGTGGCCGCTTGGTTTCAGTTGCGCATCGGGCCCAATAGGGTCGGCTTTCAAGGACTGCTGCAGACTATGGCCGATGCCCTAAAACTGCTTTCAAAAGAATTGACGGGTACGGTCAAGGCCGATAAGTTCTTATACAATTTGGCACCTTACTTTGTTATTGTTTCTTCATTAATGGCATTGGCGGTTATTCCGTTTACCAGGGATTTTCATGCTTTTGATATAAACATTGGGATTTTATTTTTAATCGCCATTTCATCGATCGGGGTTATCGGAATATTATTGGCGGGGTGGGGCAGCAATAATAAATTTGCCCTCATCGGAGCCATGCGAAGCGGTGTTCAAACGATAAGTTATGAGCTTTCAATAGGCTTATCACTTTTAACAATGGTACTAATTACCGAGACCTTACAACTTTCGGAAATTATCGAAGTCCAAAAAAATGGTTGGTTGATCGTACAAGGGCACATTCCCGCAATAATTGCCTTTATGATTTTTATGATTGCAGGCACGGCGGAAACCAATAGGGCGCCTTTTGATATGGCCGAGGCCGAATCAGAATTGGGTGCAGGTTTTCATACGGAATATTCAGGGATGAAATTTGCCTATTTCTTTTTAGCCGAGTTCATTAACATGTTTATCATTGCGGCGATCGGCACCACTGTTTTTTTTGGTGGATGGTTATCCCCTTTCGGGATAACGGAATCAATTCCAGTGCTGGGTGTATTTTGGTTTTTGGGCAAAACACTGGTCTTGGTTTTTTTAATGATGTGGTTTAGGTGGACGTTTCCGCGCCTGCGGGTCGATCAACTTCTTACACTGGAATGGAAATATTTACTGCCGATGAACCTGGTGAATATTGTAATTATGGCAGCCGTTGTATGGCTTGACTTAACCATTAACTTTTAGCCTATGAGTTATTTTTCAGACATCTATAATGGCATAAAAACGCTGCTTACAGGGATGAGCGTTACCGGAAAGTACTTTTTAACGTCAAGAAAAGGCGCCATTACACAACAATATCCCGACAATAGGGAAACCTTGAAAATGTTCGATCGTTTTCGGGGAGAAGTGATTATGCCCCATGATGAAGATAACCAACATCGTTGTACGGGCTGCCAAAAATGTGAAATTGCCTGCCCCAACGGCACCATTGAAATTATCTGGGATCGGGGCATCAATGAAGAAACGGGTAAAAAGAAAAAGAAGATAGATCAATTCGTATATCATTTGAGCATGTGTACCATGTGTGGCCTATGTATAGACGTCTGCCCAACAGATGCTATTGAATGGGGGCAAAATTTTGAAAACTCGGTGTATGATAGAACTGCGCTTACCAGAGTATTAAACGAACCGGGATCCAAATTAATGCCGGGAGTGGAAGATTAAACCTATGGAAAGAGTGATTTTTTACATTTTAGCGGTTATAATGATCGTCTTTGCAATTGCTTCGGTAACGAGTCGTAAAATGCTCCGATCGGTTATCTATTTGCTATTTGTCTTGTGTGGGATAGCCGGAGTTTACTTTTTAATCGATTATAATTTTTTGGCGGCGATTCAACTAACGGTGTACGCAGGTGGAATTATTGTTCTGATTATATTTTCGGTACTCTTGGTACATCATATCGAGATGCAATTGGAAATCGCTAAAACATCCAAACAAATCTTAACGGCAGTAACATGTATGATTGGCTTGGGCGTTTTTTTGAAGACCATATACTCCTATGATTTTCCTGTAGTTGAAAATTCATTGACCACCACCACTTCGGATATAGGCATAAAGCTCCTCAGCTACGAAGCAGGTGGATTTATATTGCCTTTTGAGGTTGTCAGCGTCTTGTTATTGGCGGCGATGGTAGGTGCGATCATTATCGCGAAAGGGGGGAAACTGGAAGTCGGAAGTCGGAAGACCGAAGCCAAAAAGTCTAAAACCTAAAGCTTGTACAAATGAAATTTGAGAACTTACTAATTTGGCAGAAGGCAATGGATATTGGCGAGGATATTAGTACTCTTTCAGATAAGTTCCCGAATAAGGAAATCTACAACCTTTCCTCACAAATTAGAAGAGCGGCAGATTCAGTCGCATTAAATATTTCCGAGGGTTCTATTGGTCAATCGAATCCAGAGTTTAAGAAATTTATCGGATATGCCATTCGTTCCTTGGCTGAAGTTGTTACTGGTTTACACAAAGCGAATAGAAGAAAATATATATCAGAACAGGAATATGACAAATATTACGATGCATCATTTAATTTAATGAATGAACTCGTTTAAACTTTTTGGATTGAGGCGAAAATTAGCCATTTTGGGTCCGGTTGAAGGCGTTTTTGAGTCGCATAGCATCGCTACGAGACGAAAAAAGGGCAAAAAGCGGGCGCAAAAGGGCAATTTTTTAGCCAATTGAAAAAGTTTAAACGAGTTCAATATGATGATAGCATTTAGAAGAAACATTAAATAACTATGAACAAAGATAAAGTAATGCAACTTGGAAGCTTAAACGTGAGACTTCGGACTCCGGTCTTCCGACTTCAAACCTCAACAATATGATTCCAGAAATTAGTATTTACGAGGTTCTTACGGTATCCTCCATCCTCTTTTTCATTGGTGTTTACGGGTTTATTACAAGAAAAAACCTGATTTCTATATTGATCTCGGTAGAATTGATTCTGAATGCTTCGGTCATCAATTTTGTGGTCATCAACAAGTACCTGTATCCCGATATGTTACAAGGTGTTTTGTTTTCGATTTTCATAATTGCCGTTGCGGCAGCGGAAACCGCATTGGCCGTATCTCTCGTGATAAATCTGTACCGACAGATCAGTTCGGTCGAAGTAAAGGATATTGAGACAATGAAGTATTGAGAAGCTTGAAGTCGGAAGTCGGAAGATTGAAGTGAGGATTGAAAGTTGAGAGAAGTTAAGTGTTAAGTACGATATTTAAGGTACACAACGAAATGATAAAGCATTTATTTCTGACTCCGGTCTTCCGACATAAAAAATAAAGAATGAGTATAGATTACATACTATTGATCCCCTTGATTCCCCTAGCGGTATTTCTGCTTTTGGGAATATTCAATCAAAAGATCAAACCGGCAATTTCGGGATATATCGGGGTATTTGGATTGTTGGTTTCGACAGTACTTTCATTTTACGCAGCTTACCAATACTTTTTTGTACATGGAAAAGTAAACGGCGTTTATCAAACCTTTGTTGAAAAAACCGTTTGGATGAACTTTTCCGATACGCTACGTATCGACATGGGAATTTTGATCGACCCGATATCGGTAATGATGCTTATTGTAGTTTCAACGGTTTCGCTGATGGTTCATATCTATAGCAGAGGGTATATGAAAGGTGATGATGGCTATACCAAGTTCTTTGCCTTTTTGTCATTGTTCTCCTTTTCAATGTATGGCTTGGTCTTGGCAACCAACCTATTCCAAATATATATTTTCTGGGAACTGGTAGGTGTCTCGTCCTATTTGTTGATAGGATATTACTATACCAAGGAATCGGCCGTTGCCGCCGCAAAAAAAGCGTTCATTGTCACCCGTTTTGCCGATTTGGGTTTCCTAATAGGAATACTGATTATGGGATACTATACAGGCACCTACGACTTTGAAGCACTTAACGATCCTGAGGGAAATGCCATTCTAAATTGGGCGTCGACCTCCTTTATGGGGCTATCGGTGCTTACCTGGGCATTGATCTTGATCTTTGTCGGAGGTGCGGGGAAATCGGCCATGTTCCCGTTACATATTTGGTTGCCGGATGCCATGGAAGGTCCCACCCCGGTTTCTGCCTTGATTCATGCGGCTACCATGGTGGTAGCCGGGGTGTTTTTGGTTGCGAGACTATTCCC